>JASJHI010000180.1:0-5339 GCA_033791105.1 Acidimicrobiia bacterium
TTCGCCCGCACGATCGCGATCGGATCATCGATCTCGTTGAGACCCACCGGCGCGATCGCGCCCCCGACCTCCGGCCGCGTCAGCGCAGTGGGATCGAGCATCGCCACCTCAGGCAGATTCACCTCGGGTACGCCGTAGTACGTGATCGTTCCGAGGTCGCTCTCGCCGACGACAGCGGCGAGGCTCGCATCGAACACCTCCGGGCGCGGCGTGCGGAATCGCTCGAACTGCAGGTCGTTGGCGAGCCAGATCGTGTCCACACCGAGCAATCTCGAGACCGGAGCGATCGACTCCGCTTCGAGCCATCGCTCCTGCACCCGGTCGTCGAGCGCGTACAACAGGTTCATCGCCGCGCCCGCGCCGAGTGGCAACAGGTCGCGTGTCACCACGGGCCGCTCGGTCAGCGCGACCAGCGGTTGATCGACGGTGTATCCCCAGCGGAAGGCCCCGAACTCGGCGCCGGGCAACTGCAGCACCCGGTAGGCGGTGCCGTCGCCGAGGGAGTCGGCCGCCTCGACCCAGGCGGCAGGGGGATCCTCGTCCCGATCGATCGCAGGGTCGACCAGGTCGAGCCCCCAGAGCGCCGGCAGGTTGAGCAGGACCAGGACAACGACGAGCGTGCCGGCCAGGGCACGCGGTGACCAGGATCGGGCCCCGGAAGGTGATGGGCTGCGGCGATGCGCGGGTCTCCAGGCCAAGCGGGCCGGCCACGCGCCGACGAACGCTGCGGCGCCCAGCGCGATTCCGAGCACGAGCAACGGTGCAGCCCTGGTGCTACTCCGCAGCGCCAGCGCGAGGCCCGATTCGTCGTCGGTCGCCAAGAGTGACATCAGCGGCGACGGATCGTTGAGCGGATGCACACCGACAGCGAGCACGATCCCGACGAGGACGAGCAGTGCGGCGAATCCCCGCGCCGCCCAGCGCGCCGCCACGAGGCCCACGAGACCGACGAGCGTCACCGCGTAGCTCACTGCGATCGCAGCCGTACTGACGAGGTACGGCTCCGCCGCCGTGGTGGTTGGCGCGATGGGATCGCGGACGTAGAACAACCAATAGCCCAAGCCACGCAACACCTCCGAGCCCGTCGCGTTGCGGCTGACGTCCTCGAGCGTCTCGGAGTACGCGAGCACTGGCGCGCCATGACGCGACTGCACGACCAGCATCGCGATCCACCAGAGCGAGGCGGCGAGGCACAGTAGAACGGTGCGCGCAGCTATCGCGACCGCCTGGCGCCATTGGACATCGCGCATCCACACCACATGGACGAGCCACAGCGCCGGAGCCGGAGCGACGAGCGCGAGGGCCGTTGCATTGGCCGATCCCACCGTCGCGACGACGAGCGCGATCAGCGCCGGCGAACGCCATCGTTGCCAGCGAGTTGCAGCCGGCGCTGTCTCGTCGCGGCAGGCAAGAACCGTGAGCCCGACCAGCCAGCCCAGCGCCGCCCAGGGCAACAACAGCAGCGAGGTGCGCGAGACGTAGGGGAGAAGGTACGGCGACAGTTGGTAGACCAACCCGCCGACGAGGGCGGTGCCGACGGTGAACCCGAGTCGCCGCCCCAGCCAGAACACTCCGGTCCCGGCGCAGAACAGGATCGTGCCGATCCACAGCCGATGGGCCACCCAGTCGGGCAGCCCGGCGATGTCGAGGATGCGGTACCACGGGCCGCTCGGCCAGAGATAGGTGATCTGCTGATGCGGCACCCAGCCCGCGAACTGTTCGCGTTCGAACGTCGACGAAGCCCGACCCAACAGAGCAGCGGGTTCGAGGTAGAGGTAAAGTTTCGTGTCGGCCGGCATCCGACCCGGCGAGCTGCCGAGGCTCGGGAGATACGCCAGCAAGGCCAGCGCAACCGTGGCCACCACGGTCGTGCCCGGCCTGCGTCTCCACCACGATTCGGATCGCTCGGGGGCGGCTGCAGGAGTCTCGGCTCCGGTACTCACGGGATCGCACCGAAGACGCCGTAGAGCGCCGTCAGGGCGACGAGTCCGGCACCTCCGATCACGAGCGTCAGGTCCCAGCCGGCACGATCCCAGCTCGCGCGGTGGTGGTCTGGATCGTCGTCGGGTTCCGGCCACCACGCCGCGACGGCGATGAACAGCGGGAACGCGGTGAACAAGAACCGCGGCCGTGCCGTCACGGTCGCCGGCACCAGCATGAGGGCGATCACGATGAGGCAGTACGTGAGCACCGGCCAGGGGAGTGGCCGCTTCCAGACGCAGTAGAGCATCCCGAGCAGGGCAATCATCGTCAGCGCTGTCAGGGCATCGGTCGGCGAGTCGAACGGACTCGTCAGGAACCCGAAGGTGTTCTTCACCGCCGTCGCGCCGAAGCTCGTGCCCTCCGCCCACGCTTCGCGCTGGACGCGGAACCAGGCGCCGCGTTCTCCGGCCGTGGCGTCGACGTACAGCTGGAACGCGATGAAGCCGATCGGCGCCAGGAGGACGGCGACGAGGGACATCCAGTCGCGCGAACGCTTGATCGCGAGCGCACTCGCGACGATGCACGCGCCCACCACCGCGACACCGTTCGGTCGGGCGGCGGTCGCGAGCGCGGCGAAGAGTCCGGCGAGCAACCAACGTTCATCGACGAGGAACAACAGGCAGGCGGCGGCGAGCACAATGAGCATCGCCTCGGAGTACGCGAACGACAGCACGAAGCTGCCAGGGAAGATCGCGTAGAGCGTCATCGCCCGCGCCGCCACCGAGACCGAGTACAGACGTCGAGCAAGCAGCCCGACGAGTACCACCGATACTGCTCCGAGAACAATGTTCACCGAGAGGGCGGCGAACACGTCGCCGCCTGGGAGTACCCGATCGACGAGCCTGACCGTCCACGGATAGACCGGGAAGAACGCTGCCCGAGCCTCGATCTGTTCGTAGCTGATGCCGGCTGGGATCGAGTCCGGATACCCGCGGCGCACGATCTCGAGGTACCAGAGTCCGTCCCACGACGTGAGCACATCGGTGATGTGGGTGAGAGCACTCTGCGGTGCCTCGTCGCCGTCGGCGCGGAGATCGGCAACCTGCTGCGCAGCGCGGACGCCCGCGCCGGCAAGAACGCAGAACCGCGACACGACGTAGGCGGCAAGACCGACGAACAGGGCTCGCCTCCATCCATCCTCGCGGACGGCCGGCGGGCTCAGCGTGGCCGTCACCGAGCGCGTCACCAGTCGCGCATCGGCAAGATGCGTTGTTTGGGCCCGAAGCGGGGTGCTCCGTTGCCGTTCATCTTCAACAGTCTCGTGACGCGACCGCGCTGGCCGCGATACGGCTCGAGCAGTTCCATCATGCGCTCGTCGGTGGCTCGGGCCTCTCCGGCGAGCGCCCAGGCAACGGTGTTCTTGAGGTGGTAGTCGCCAACCGCGACGGCGTCCGGGTCGCCCATCGCCGGCCCGAGAACACTTCCGATCGTCCACTCGCCGATCCCGCGCAAGCGGCCGAGCATGGTGGCTGCATCCTCGGGCGGGAGCTCGGCCCAGCTCCACAGCTTGCGTGGGTGCCGGGCGACCTCGATCAGCGGTTCGGCCCGCTTGCGCTCGATGCCGAGCGGATGTAACGACCAGCTCGGCGTCGCCGCGAGCACATCGGGGGCGGGCGGAAGGAGCAGGCCTTCGAAGGGACCCGGAGCCGGTTCGCCGAGCTCGCGGCACAGGTCGGACCATTGGCGATACGCCTCGCCCACTGTGATGCGCTGACCGATGATCGTCGGCAGCAGCTCGTGATACAGCGAGCCGCTCGCACCGAATCGGACACCATCGCGTGCCCGCGCCGCTTCGGCGACCGCGACATGCGCCGCCGATCGGAGCCTCTCGTCGCCGGGATCGTGGGCTCCCATCATCGTCGGCGCGCGTTCGACGAGCCACTCCGCGCCGGGACCCCACGCCTGGACGTGCGCTTCGGGCATGGCTGCGATCGGCTCACCGACCGTGCCACCGGATTCTCCCCATGACAGAGCGAGGGTGCCCGATCCCTCCGGTGTGAGTGTGGCCCGTATGAAATGACCGCTCGACGTCGTTCCGCGTCCGACGACAGTCATCCGGGTCGTCGGGTCACGCGCTCCGTAGCGGTACCAGCCGAGTGTTGCGCCGATGTCGACGACTCGTGCATGGACGAGCCCAGCGGTGGTCGCAGGCATCGCGGCGACGGTACCAGTCGGCCACCGCCGCGGAACAGTAATCGCGAGGCTCAGCGCAGCCAGGGAGTTCGCTGGACGATCGGGATCGTTTCCCACTTCCGTCCGAGACCGAGGGTGCGACCCGCCGGCACGAGAATGAATCCGACACAGACGAGCGCCTCGATGATGTGCTCGTCGATGAACGGGTTGTTCGCCGGCCACACGGCCCCGGCGAGGTACATGAAGGTGAGCATCAGCGCGCCACCCAACCCGCCGAGTTTCACCGCGATTCCGAGCAGGAGCGAGACCCCGATCGCCAGCAGGGCGAGCATGAAGAGCACGTCGGTGACGTTGATGGTGTCGGGGGATGACGGCGCCATCCAGTCGAACAGGAATCCGGTGTGGCTCCCCCCGGTGCCGAAAGTGAGAAACCCGTACGTCGGTGAGCCACCGCTGAGCATCGCCGCGTCACAGCCGTAGTCGATCGCGCCCGTCTCGACGTCGGCAACACGACATGTGGCGAACCCGAGTCCGAACATCTTGTCGAGGAATGCCCAGAGGAACGTCCATCCGAGGGCGAGCCGCAACAGACCCCACACGTACCGAATCGGTCCAGCTTCTGATGTCATCATTTTCTCCCTGGCTGCCGCCGCCCCCGGCGCTTCGCGCAAGTTAGCAGTCCCGGACGCGAACGACGGAGGATGCCCGCTCGACCGGCTGTCAGCCGACCGTCACGGCCTGCTCGACGGGGTGGTGGCAGGCGACGTAGTGATCGCCGCCGATCGAGCGGAGCACGGGCTCCTCCTCGACGCACTGTTGATCGGCGCTCGGACACCGGGGGTGGAATCGGCAACCCGAGGGCGGTGAGATCGGCGACGGCGGCTCGCCGATCGAATCGCTGATCGAGTGGTCGGCGTCGGGGTCCGGGACGGGGATCGAATCGACGAGCAGATTGGTGTAGGGGTGTGCGGGCCGCGCGTAGAGATCGTCGCTCGATGCGACCTCGCACATCTTGCCGAGGTACATCACCGCAACTCGGTCCGAGATGTTCTTCACCACTGCAAGGTCGTGAGCAATAAAGACGAGCGTGAGGCCGTACTCGGCCTTGAGGTCTTCGAGCAGGTTGAGGATCTGCGCCTGGACCGACACGTCAAGCGCCGAGACCGGTTCGTCGCAGATGATCAATTCGGGTTCGAGCACGAGTGCCCGAGCGATCGAGATGC
>JASJHI010000181.1:0-5853 GCA_033791105.1 Acidimicrobiia bacterium
CGTACCAGTGAAGGATCTTCTCGACCATCGCCTTCGACTCGGCGTAGATACTCTCCGGAGCGATCGGTGCGTCCTCGGTGACCGGCACGATCGGGGGAGTGCCGTACACCGAACACGACGACGAGAACACAACGTCCTGGACATCGGCGGCGAGGCATGCCTCGACCAGCTCGACCGACCCAGCGACGTTGTTGCGCCAGTATTTCTCCGGCGAACCCATCGACTCGCCGACCGACTTGTAGGCCGCAAAGTGCACCAGTTGAGTGACGCCGTATTCGTTGCAGGTAGCAGAGACGAGATCCTGGTCGGTGATGTTGCCGACCACCAACGGCGAATCGATTACCGCCTCCCGCCGACCCAATTCGAGCGAGTCGAGCACGACCACGTCGCGCCCTGCTTCCCGCAGCGCCCGCACCGTGTGCGATCCGATGTATCCAGCACCACCGGTGACCAGCACCGTTCCCTCGTTCGTCACGGTCGGGAGGGTACAGCGCAAGACCGAATCGGTGCGCGGCCGGGCCCATCGCGTAGGGTCCTGGTCCGCGGCCGTTGGCGCGCTAACACCAGAGCCGGAGAGAGCGATCCGCGATCTCGACGGAGCCTGCTGGCTCGCGCCAGACACGTCGTTTCATCATCATGTCGAGCATCGCCTTTCTGATATCGAACCCATATCAGATCCACCACTACTCGCCGATTGCGAAGCACCTTGGAGGTGTGTCGTTCGTGGTCGAGCACCGCGACGTCGACCTCGGTGTCACCGAGGAACTGATCAGGCGAGAGGTTCCGCATGCGCACATCGAGCACACGACGTATGGCCGCCTTGGAGAACTCGACGGCCGGTACGAGGTCATCGTGTGTCAGACGCCGGTGCTGCCCCATCGACTCCTCGAGCAGTCCCTCGTCGTGGCGGAGCAGTACAGCCTCGCGAAGGAGAACTATCAGTACGGCGTCTGGCGAGCGCTGTGCGATCTCAATCTGATGTACGGCCAATACTCGGCCTCCCGCGTGAGCGGTTTCAGCAGCGCGGTCGCGGTCGGAAATCCGGCGCTTGACGGCATCTTGACCGAGCAGAAGAACGAGGTGCCGGTGGAGGAGCCCTCAGGATTTCGCAGCGGTCTCTATATGCCGACGTACGGCTCGCTGTCGTCGCTCCGCGCGACCCTTCCGCGGCTCGCCGGGCTCGAGATGGAGTTCACCGTGAAGCTTCATCACTCGGCGGACAGATCGGAGCTCCCGAGACTTCCCGACAATTGCGCGGTCGTATTCGCCGAGACATCCCCCTCGGATGTGCTCCGGGCCGCTGACTTCGTCATCAGCGACTACTCCGGCGCGGCATACGATGCGGTTCTCGTCGGCCTGCCCGTCCTGCTCGTCGGCCGGACGACCGCGGCGGACAGCGACCATGGTCGACTCTCCTCGGCCGAGATCGACGGAACGAGCCTTGGTCACGTGAGCGCTCGCTGGGAGAGCGATGAGCCCATCGGCAGCGCGCTGGAGGTCGCTGCGGCCCGGCTTCACGAGCACCGTGCGGAGTTCGTCCGAACGCGACTGGCGAATCCGGGCGCTGCCGGGCCGGCCGCCGCCGCGGCCATCCGTGACCTGGTCGAGCGAGGACCTGATCTACACCCCGCGCCCCAGGTGCGGGCTGATACAGCCTCGATGATGAGGTCCGTCCGCGACCTCTCGGCGGACAACAGGCGGCTCGGTCGGCAGAACGACCGGCTGCGCCGACCATCCGCCAGGCGCCTGCACCGTGTCGTCGCACCGGTACTCGGGCAGGTTCGACGACTCGTCGCCCGGACACCCTGGCTGGAACGCGCACTCGTCGCCATGAGCCACCGGGTACGAGGTGAAGGCCGCGGTGGCGGGGGAGCGGGGTGACGGTCGAGTTCGTCTGATGCACTCGGCCGATCGCGTCGCAACACTGAAATACGTGCTCGACGGCATCTGATCTCGAAGACAGGCGACGCGTCACACGTCGGCAGCTCCTCACGGCTCCTTCGACGAGCCGTGCGCCGAACATGCATGGACGGCGCCTGGGATCGAGTATCTCGTCCGTCGGATGAGCGACGCAGTCCTTTCCGGATCGTGAGACGCGGCTCAGAAGTCTGCGTTCGGTCTCCGCGATCGCTGCGGCCTCGACTACATCGACTGGTTTCCGTCGGGTCCGTCGCGATCACATTCGATCGGGACGGCATCATCTCAGTCCGCGAACCGTGACTGACGTGGCGCCCTCCACGCAGTCAAAGGTACCCGTCGGAGCCATCGGACGCTCCACCGTCCGGCGGTAGGCTCGCTTGTTCGTCTCTCGCTCGAGGAAGTCAAATGCCGGGTCGCCCAGTCGTCTACGTCGGAATGAGTGCCGATCTCATTCATCCCGGCCACATCAACGTTCTCGAGGTCGCTGCGGGACACGGCGATGTCACCGTGGGGCTCTTGACCGATGCCGCGATCGCCTCGTACAAGCGGCTCCCACACATGACGTTCGAACAGCGGCGGACCGTCATCGAGAGCCTGCAGGCCGTGAGCAGGGTCGTTCCACAGGAGACCCTCGACTACGTGCCGAACCTCGAGAGGATCCGCCCGGACTTCGTCGTGCACGGCGACGATTGGCGCACCGGCGTCCAGAGCACCGTCCGCCAAAGTGTGATCGACACACTGGCGCAGTGGGGAGGCGAACTTGTCGAGGTTCCCTACACCGAGGGCATCTCCTCGACCCAGCTCACTGCGTCGTTGAAGCAGATCGGGACGACTCCATCCGTGCGCTTGTCGCGACTGCGGCGTCTCCTCGACACCAAGCCGGTCGTGCGTGTCATGGAAGCGCATTCAGGTATGTCGGGGCTCATCGTCGAGAACACCACCGCACTCCGAGAGGGCCGGGACGTCGAGTTCGATGGCATGTGGTCGAGCTCGCTCACAGACTCGACCTCGCGCGGCAAGCCGGACATCGAGGCGGTCGACATCAGTAGTCGTCTGCAAACGATCAACGAACTCTTCGAGGTGACCACCAAGCCCCTGATCTTCGATGGGGACACCGGCGGCAAACCCGAACACTTCTCCTTCACGGTGCGATCGCTCGAGCGGCTCGGCGTCTCCGCTGTGATCATCGAGGACAAGGAGGGCCTGAAGCGGAATTCGCTGCTCGGAAATGAGGTCCCTCAGACCCAGTCGTCGATCGGAGATTTCTGCGAGCGGCTGCGCATCGGGAAGCAGTCGCAGATCACCGAGGATTTCATGGTGATTGCACGAGTCGAGAGCCTGATTCTCGAGCAGGGGATGGCGGACGCGGTCGAGCGTGCACAGGCCTACATCGACGCTGGCGCTGACGGCATCATGATCCACAGCCGCAACAAGACTCCTGACGAAGTGTTCGAGTTCTGCCGCCACGCCGCTCAATTCTCCAAACAGGACCCGATCGTCGCGGTGCCGACCAGCTACAACGAAGTCACCGAGGCACAGCTGACGGACGCCGGGGCGAGCGTGGTCATCTACGCGAACCACATGCTCAGGTCGGCATATCCGCAGATGCGGGCAGTCGCCCAATCTGTCCTTCAGCACGGGCGCTCCCTCGAGGCCGATCGCATGCTCGCCCCTATTTCCGAGGTCCTGAACATCATTCCCGTGAATGCCAGATGATCCGCTCGGACCTCTTCGTCCACCACCTCACGACTCTCGGCATCACGATGTACGCGGGGGTTCCCGACAGCCTGCTCAAGCCGTTTGGCCAGTACGTGATGAGCGAACTCCCGCGGGAGAGCCACATGATCACCGCGGACGAGGGCGCTGCGGTCGGGGTCGCGATCGGCCACTACCTCCGTACGTCCCGGCCGGGACTCGTGTACCTCCAGAACTCCGGCTTCGGCAACGCGATCAACCCTCTCCTTTCACTCGCCGACCCCGACGTCTACGGCGTGCCGATGGTCCTCCTCGTCGGCTGGCGCGGTCAGCCGGGCGTTGCCGACGAGCCCCAGCATGTGAAACAGGGCCGCATCATGGAGGAACTCCTACATTCGTTGGAGATTCCGTTCGCCGTTCTCCCGCCCGATCAAGAGGACGCCCACGAATGCATGAGCGTGGCGGTCTCGACAGCCATCGACAGCCAGGGTCCGTTCGTCGTGCTCGTCGAGAAGGGAACGTTCGAAGGCGTGCCCGCAAGCGGTGCCGCGTCGGGTGAGGTCGAAGGTCGATCGTCTCGGGAGGATGCGCTGGCCGCGCTGTGCGAGGTGATCGGGCCGGACGCGATCGTGGTCTCGACCACTGGGATGCTGAGTCGGGAGCTGTTCGAGCTTCGGGCCGGGAGTGGTGCTGACGATTCACGCGACTTCCTGACGATCGGTGGAATGGGCCACGCGAGCGCAATCGCATTGGGGGTCGCGCGTGCAGAACGTGAGCGCGACGTGTGGTGCCTCGACGGGGACGGCGCGCTGCTGATGCACATGGGAACGCTCGCCAGCATCGCCGACCACGGCCCGAGCAACTTCTACCACGCCGTGTTCAACAACGGCGTCCACGACAGCGTCGGCGGTCAACCGACCTCGATCGGGGTCGTGGATGTCGCCGCCTCGGCGCGTGCCGCCGGGTACACGTGGTCGGACGGTACCGATCGGCTCGATCGGATCGAGCAACTGGTCACCGAGATGCGCAGCGTGTCCGGGCCGACCCTGCTCGAGATCCGAGTTCGGCCGGGCGCTCGTACGGATCTGGGCCGTCCGACCGTCACACCCGCCGAGAACCGCGATCGGTTCCTCGGGGCGATCGCCGGAGGCTGACAGATGCCGCACCGGGCGATCGCATACGGCGACGGTGCGCTTCGGGCGCTTCCCGGTCGGATCGGTGACGATCGCCGTGTCCTGCTCGTGACGGGACGGGATTCGTTCGATTCTTCTGGGGCCTCCGACGTCGTCGAGCCGCTCCGCCGAATCGCCGTGGTTCGGCGTTGGTGCGATTTCGCTCCGAATACGGATGCGGGTGACCTCTGGAACGGTCTGCAGGTCGTCGCGGAGTTCGAAGCCGAGGTGATCGTGGGGATCGGAGGCGGGAGCGTGATGGACATGGCCAAGCTGCTCTGTGCGTTTCGTGGTGTCGAATCCGAGGAGCAACTCCACGCTGCCATTCGCGCAGGTCGCTCGATCGACGTGCGGGGCGTCGGGCTGATCCTCGCGCCGACAACGAGCGGGTCGGGCAGCGAAGCGACACACTTCGCCGTCGTCTACATCGGAGACGAGAAGTTCTCTGTTGCAGGTCCCGCCCTCCGTCCGGACTTCACGGCACTCGACCCCAACCTGGCGATGACCGGTTCGGCACATCAACGGGCGACGTCGGGCATCGACGCGGTGTGCCAGGCGATCGAGAGTCGCTGGGCGAGCGGCGCTACGCGTCGTAGTCAGCGCTACGCGGAGTTCGCGCTACCGGTACTCCTGGCGAATCTCGAACCGTTCGTGGTCGAGCCTGACGCTCGTACGGCAAGGGCGATGCAGTTCGGGAGTCATCTCAGCGGACGGGCGATCGACATTTCCAAGACGACGGCTGCACATGCGCTCGCCTACGGGATCAGCAAGCGGTACGGGGTCGACCACGGCAACGCAGTGGCGCTCACGTTGCCGCACTTCATCGAAGTACATGACGATGTGGCGCCTGAACGACTGAACCCGTCCGTCGACCCCGCCGCGCACCGCTGCGCGATGGAGTTCGTCCGAGCCTCGTTGGATGCGAGCGATGGTGAACGAGCGCGTGACGCTTTCATCGCCCTGCTCGATCGAATCGGACTTCCGTCGACCATGAGCGGCGTCGGCTACCAGCCGTCCGACGGCTTCGAAGCGTTGGTCGGCTCGGTGAACGTGCAGCGACTGGGCA
>JASJHI010000182.1:0-30008 GCA_033791105.1 Acidimicrobiia bacterium
GGGTTGCTGCCGACTCCGGCAACCACATGGCCACCGAGAATCGTTTGCCGTTGACCTCGACGTCGACGTCGCGTTTGACCTTTGCTTCGGCCTCTTCGTCCTCGGCCCCCACGGCTACTTCGGCTGAAACGTCGGACAGATCGAGTACCTCTTCGACCCACTTGGTCGAATGCTCGACCCCTGCGAAGTCGGCATGGCGCAGAATTGCGAGATCGGCGGGAATCGTCGTGGCAACACCTTCCACGACCAGCTCTTCGAGGCAGCGGATCGTGCGCGCGATGGCAACGTCGCGATCGCGTCCCCACACGACGAGCTTGCCGACGAGGTTGTCGTAGAACTGACTGATCTCGTCACCGGCGAGGTAGCCGGAATCGAACCGTACGCCGAACCCATCGGGCGCGACGAGGGCCGTGATCGGACCAGGCGCGGGGAGGAATTTGCCGTCCGCCGGATCCTCGGCGTTGATCCGCACCTCGATCGAGTGGCCGCGGCGCGCGGCCTCGACCTCGGGCTGTGTCATCGGGAGCGGCTCGCCTCCGGCCACGCGGATCTGCCACTCGACGAGGTCGATGTCGGTGATCATCTCGCTGACCGGATGCTCGACCTGCAGCCGGGTGTTCATCTCGAGGAAGAAGAAGTCGCCGTCCTGGTAGATGAACTCGACCGTGCCGGCGCCGTAGTAGCCGACCGCCTTGGCCGCGTCGACCGCGGCCGCGCCCATCGCGTCCTCAACGTCCTTGGGAAGACCAGGAGCCGGAGCCTCTTCGATCAGCTTCTGGTGGCGACGCTGTGCGGAGCAATCTCGACTCGAGATCCAGACCACGTCGCCCTGCTTGTCGCCGACGAGCTGGATCTCGATGTGTCGCGGCCAAGTGAGATAGCGCTCGACGTACACCTCGTCGCGTCCGAAGAAGCTCTTCGCCTCGCGTTGGGCGCTGGCCATGGCATCGGACACCTCGTCCGCGCTCCCGACGACCTTCATGCCGCGCCCGCCGCCACCGAACGCCGCCTTGATGCAGACCGGCCAGCCGTGCTCCTCGCCGAATGCGCTGACCTCGTCGGCATGCTCGGCGAATTCAGTGGTGCCGGGCACGATCGGCACACCGCCGCGCAGTGCCGCTTTGCGGCTCGATACCTTGTCGGACATCTCGTCCATGGCCTCGGGCGGCGGACCGATGAACTCGATGCCCAGCTCGGTGACCGCACGGGCGAAGTCGGCGTTCTCGCTGAAGAATCCGTAGCCGGGGTGTACCGAATCGGCCCCGCTGTCGCGGATCGCCGCGAGCACGGCGTCGGTGTTGATGTAGCTCTCGGCCGCCGTCTGGCCGCCGAGGGCGAACGCCTCGTCGGCGAGTCGCACATGGAGGGCGTCGCGATCGAGTTCCGAATAGACCGCAACGGTGGCGATGCCCATCTCGCGGGCGGCGCGGATCACGCGCACGGCGATCTCGCCTCGATTGGCAATCAGAATCTTCTTGAGCACGGGTGACAATGTAGGGCCCATGGCCGGACTCGGACGCATCTGGGTGCCCTCGGAGGGGCCCTCCGAATGGCCGACAGGTTGGCGCGTGCACCACGTCGAGGAGACGGGAAGCACGAACGCCGATCTACTCCGCGCGTACGCGCGGGGTCTGGCTCGCGACCGGGTCGTGCTGGCAGCTGACCACCAGTCCGAAGGGCGTGGACGCCTCGATCGGCGCTGGGATGCTCCCTCGGGCACTGGGTTACTCGTCTCGATCCTCTTCGAATCGGTGCCGGAGGTACCCGCCGAACTGACCCATCGACTCGGGCTGGCTGCGGTGCGGGCGGTGCGCGGGCTGCTCGCGGACCGTCGGCCGCCGCCGATCGTCGGGCTCAAGTGGCCGAACGATGTGCTGGTCGACGACCGGAAGCTGGCCGGAGTGCTCGCCCAGCGCGCGGCGGGGGGCGTCGTCGTGGTCGGGCTCGGCCTCAATGTGAGGTGGGCCCCGCCGGGCGCTGCGCAGCTCGCGGGAGGCGTCTCACCAGCGGCGGTCCTCCACGCCGTGCTGACCGAGTACGACGCGTTGCCGGACCCCGTCGGTGAGCTCTATCGGGATGAGCTGCTCACCCTCGGTCGCCGAGTCAGCGTCGAGCTGCCGGGTGACGGGTTCGTCACCGGCATCGCGGTGGACGTGGATCCGAACGGCCGACTCGTCGTTCGGGACGAGTCGAGCCACCTGCACCATCTCGACGTCGGCGACGTCGTCCACGCCCACGACGCACGCTGAATTCGGCCGGCACCCATCGGCGCCTGTCGAATCGATGCGGACGGGGATGCCGGATTTTGGTCGCGGGCCGACGGTATCGTTACACAAATGCAACAAACTCGGGCGAGGGCCGCGCACCGGCGACGCCGGGGTACCTTCCCGCTCGCAATGCTCCTCGCCGCCGTCATGGCGATCGGGGGTGCCGCCGGGGTCATCCGGGCGGCCAACGCGCGCACCTCCGATGTCGAACGCATCGACGGCCTCGCCGAGATTCTCCAACCGCAGGACGGCCCGGCGGTGAACTACCTGCTCATCGGTTCCGACACGCGGGAGGGCTCCGATCCGAACTCGCCCGACTTCGGCGGCATCGGCGATACAGATGCGGTCCAGGGCCGCCGCAGCGACACGATCATGATCCTCCGCCAAGAGCAGGACGGCGACGGGGCGACGCTGCTCAGCTTGCCGCGCGACCTCTGGGTCGACATCGTCGGCCGCGAGTCGCCGAGTCGGATCAACGCTGCGTACAGCGACGGTGCGGACGTACTCGCCGCCACGATCACCCAGGAATTGGGAATCCCCATCCATCACGTCGTCGACATCGATTTCTTCGGGTTCAAGGACGTCGTCGATGCGATCGGCGGCTCGGTCGTCTGCTTCGAGTACGTCACACGGGACAGAAACACCGGGCTCGATCAGCAGCCGGGCTGCAATGTGCTCGATGGCACCCAGGCACTCGCCTATGCGCGCAGCCGACACTTCGAGGAGTTCCGTGATGGGCAGTGGCAGGAGGATCCGAGCGCCGATCTCGGCCGGATCGCGCGTCAGCAGGAGTTCATCCGGACAACGGCCGACTCGACGATCCAGCGACTCGCCTCCGATCCGTTCAAGACGTCCGAGCTGATCGACGCGGTGAGCGGGTCGTTGCGACTCGACGCCGGCCTCGACCCGCTCGGGGCCGCGGGCACGCTCCGCAAGGCATTCTCCGAGGGATTGACGACGTACCAGTTGCCGGTCGAGGGAACCACGATCGGAGGGAACGCCGTACTCGTCCTCCTGCCGGGGGCCGAGCCCATCCTCGCCTACTTCCGCGGAGACGGTCCGGCGCCACTCGTCGGCTCGTAGGCTCTGCGATCGATGAAGGCGCTCATCCTCGCCGGCGGCGCCGGCACCCGGCTCCGTCCGATCACGCACACTCGGGCCAAGCAACTCGTGCCCGTCGCGAACAAGCCGATCCTCTTCTACGGCATCGAATCGATGGTGGCGGCAGGAATCACCGAACTCGGTGTCATCGTCGGTGACACGCGTGACGAGGTGATGGAGGCGCTCGGCGATGGAGCGCGATTCGGTGCGACGATCACCTACATCCCCCAAGACGAGCCGCTCGGTCTCGCCCACTGCGTGCTCATCGCCCGTCAGTTCCTCGGCGACGACGATTTCGTCATGTACCTCGGCGACAACCTGCTCGAACAGGATCTGAAGGCGTTCGTCGACGCCTTCGGCCATGCGCGCACCGGAACCAAGCCCCCGAGCGCTCAGATTCTGCTCAAGCCGGTGCCGGATCCCCACCGGTTCGGCATCGCCGCGCTCGACGACGACGGCCATGTCGCCCATCTCGTCGAGAAACCCGAGGACCCACCGTCGGATCTGGCGCTGGTGGGTGTCTATCTGTTCGACCGCAACATTCATGATGCGGTTGCGGCCATCGAACCATCCGGCCGGGGCGAACTCGAGATCACCGACGCCATCCAGTGGTTGATCGACAATGATCAGCGGGTTCGTTCGGAGATCCTCACGGGGTGGTGGATCGACACCGGCAAGCTCACGCCGCTCCTCGAAGCAAATCGGTTGTTGCTCGAAACGATCGAGACGCGGGTCGACGGCACGGTCGATGAGGCCTCGTTTCTCGATGGTCGCGTGGTCGTCGAGGACGGCGCCGAGATCGTCAACTCGACGATTCGCGGGCCGGTCGCAATCGGCGCCGGCACGGTCATCCGCGACAGTTTCATCGGCCCGTTCTCGGCGATCGGAGTCGACTGCCTCGTCGAACGGTCCGAGGTCGAGCACTCCGTCGTGATGAATGCCAGCAGGATCATCGACGTGCCGCGGCTCGAGGACAGCTTGATCGGCTGCGACACGGTGGTCACGCGGACCCGCAAGCGGCCCCGCGCCGTCCGTTTGATGGTCGGCGACAACTGCCGGATCGACGTCGAGTAACAGAGGATCGAAGGAGCGACATGCCCGAGGTGACCGAGTCAGACCGCATCGCGGGTGTTCATCTGGTGGAGCCGACGATCCACGGGGACCAGCGCGGACTCTTCATCGAGACATACCGTCGCGAGTGGATCCCAGGCGCCCGCGAGATGATCCAGGCCAACCGCGCCAACCGGCAGGCCGGCGCGATCGTCGGTCTGCACTACCACCTGCATCAGAGCGACTACTGGTACGTGCCCTTCGGCACCGCGCGCGTCGTGTTGCACGACCTGCGCGAGGGAGGCCCGACCGACGGAGCGACGGTGGCGCTCGACCTGTCGGGCGAGAATCACATGGGCGTCTACATCCCACCCGGTGTGGCGCACGGATTCGCCGCCCTCACCGACATGGTCATCACGTATCTCGTCGACGGCTACTACAACCCCGCGGACGAGCTCGGCGTGATGTGGAACGATCCGGCGGTCACCGCTGATTGGGGCGTCGAAGAGCCGATCCTGTCCGAGCGCGACCGGTCGAACCCCGGCCGCGCCGCACTGCCCGCCGGCCGGCGCCCCTACTGGCCGATGCGAACCTGAGGCTCGGCTCGTGAATCTCTTCGTCACCGGCGCGGCCGGGTTCATCGGCTCGAACTATGTGCGACACGTGCTCGCCGAGACCGACCACCGCGTCACGATCTACGACGCGCTCACCTACGCCGGCAATCTGGCGAGCATTCGCGACGTTCTCGACGACAAGCGGTGTGACTTCGTCCACGCCGACATCTGCGCACCAGACGACGTGACGCGGGCGATGGACGGCCATGACGCCGTCGTTCACTTCGCAGCGGAGACGCATGTCGACCGGTCGATCGTCGATGGATCGGAATTCGTGCGCACGAACTGCATCGGGACCAACGTCCTGTGCGACGTCGCCAACAACGTCGGCGTCGAACGATTCCTGCACATCTCGACCGACGAGGTGTACGGGTCGGTCGAGGAGGGGTCGTCGCGCGAGACCGATCCGCTCGCCCCGCGTTCGCCCTACTCGGCGGCCAAGGCGGGATCCGACATGATCGCGCTCTCGTATCACACGACGTACGGGCTTCCGGTCATAGTCACGCGGTGCACGAACAACTACGGGCCGTACCAATTCCCCGAGAAGGTCGTTCCGTTGTTCACGACGAACCTGCTCGACGGGCGCACAGTGCCGCTGTACGGCGACGGACTCAACATCCGCGACTGGATCCACGTCGAGGACCACAACATCGCGGCGCAACTCGTACTCGAACGTGGTGTGCCGGGCGAGGTCTACAACATCGGCGCCGGCAACGAACTCACCAACCGCGAACTCACGACGCGGTTGCTCGCGCTGACCGGGCGCGACGAGTCGTTCGTCCAGCCGGTCGAGGACCGTCTCGGGCACGATCGTCGCTACTCGGTCGACATCGCCAAGCTGCGCGCCCTCGGCTGGTCGCTGAGCCGCTCGTTCGAGGACTCGCTGGCCGCCACTGTCGACTGGTACCGCGACAACCGGGCATGGTGGGAACCGCTCAAGCAGCGGGTCGGGCTGTGAAACTCCAGGTCGCTGCGAGATGAGGATCTTCGTCACCGGTGCGGCCGGTCAACTCGGCCGCGACCTCGTCGACCACTGCCGTTCGGTTGGCGACGAAGTGGTCGCCGCCGACAGGAACGTGCTCGACATCACCGATCGCGCGGCGGTGCTCCACGCCGTGTCGTCGTCGCGACCGGATGTGGTGGTCAACACTGCTGCCTACACCGCGGTCGACGCCTGCGAGACCGACGAGGAGGCGGCTCGCCTCGTCAATGCGACCGCGGTCGGGCACCTCGCCGTGGCCTCGGCGGACGTCGGGGCGCACCTCGTCCATGTCAGCACCGACTACGTGTTCGACGGCACGCTCGACCGACCGTACCGGGAGGACGACACCCCGAACCCGATGTCGGCGTACGGGCGCACCAAGCTCGCAGGCGAGGTCGCGGCTGGTCCGGATGCATCGGTCGCTCGGACGTCATGGGTGTGTGGCGAACACGGCAACAACATGGTCACACTGATCCTCCGCTTGGCGGGGGAGGGGCGCGAGCTCGCCTTCGTCGACGACCAGCGCGGCTGCCCGACGTTCACCGTCGACCTCGCCCCGGCGTTGCGTCGTCTCGCGGTCGATCGCTGCCCGGGCGTGCACCACCTGACCAACCAGGGGGTGGTGTCGTGGTACGACTTCGTGCGCGAGATCCTCTCCGCCGCTGGTCACGACCCCGCCGTGGTGCGCCCGATCACGACCGCCGAACTCGATCCGCCCCGCCCGGCACCTCGCCCGGCGAACAGTGTGCTCGACAACGCCGTGTGGCGCGACGCGGGCCTCCCGATGTTGCGCGACTTCCGTGCGCCGCTCGCCGAGCTCGTCGCCGTCCTCAGCGCCTGATCCGGGGCAGATCCGTTCCGGAAGCCGGCACGATCTGCGCCCAGATGCTCGTAGCGCGCAGTCGGTGGGTCAGAGGCCGAGGAACTCGCGGACAGGGGCGAGGCCGCTGATCCCGATGTCGTCGCGACGGATCGTGGCGAAGTGCGCGGCCGACATCCTGAACTGCAGTTGCTCGTCGGCCTTGCCCTGTCGCACATCGCGTTGCCGCCCTTTTTCCTCGTACCCGAGCGAACGTGTCACCCCGAGCGAAGGGCCGTTGTCGGTCCACGCGGCGGTGGTCGCCCACTCGGCGTCGAGGCCATCGAACCCGACGGCGAGTGCCGCCAGACGCATCTCCTTGCCGATGCCCCGGCCCTGGTACTCGCGACCGAGCCACGAGCCGGTCTCGAATTGCCGGAGGATGGGGAACCGGGAGGCGGTGAGGTCGGTCGAGCCGACGACGGTGTCCTCGACGATGGTGGCGAACGGGATCCTCCACCCGTCCGGTGTCGTGTCGGCGCGGGTCCTCCAATGGAACTGCATCGCGTTCCGTTCGAGCTGTGGGGACGGCGCATCGGTCCACGGAATCGAGAACGGCATGTAGCCGGGCTCGTGCACACCCTTGGCGGCGAGCCGGGCGAGTTCTGCGCTGAGCACATCGTCGACGTAGCGCAACGTGACCCGCGGCGTGTGCACCTCGAGATCGAACAGCGGCCAGTAGGGATGTGCCATCGCTCCAGTCTCGCCCCGCGGCGGAGTCCAGCGAAGCACATTTCGTGCGCGACGATGGGCCGGTGGGGTTCACGCGAGCCGAACTCGAGTCGTTCGCAGGAACGTCGGTACCGGATCTCATCGGTCCGGGTCTCCGATTGTTGTTCGTCGGGATCAATCCCGGCCTGTGGACCGCCGCGACCCAGACGCACTTCGCGCATCCCGGCAACCGGTTCTATCCGGCACTGCGCGGGGCAGGGATCATCGAACGTGACATCGACCGCGGCGTCGGCATGAGCGACGCTGATCGAGCACACCTCTTCGAGCGGGGTGTCGGCATCTCTAATCTGGCCCATCGTGCGACCGCCAAGGCGTCGGAACTGTCGAAGGAGGAGCTGCGCGATGGCGGTGAGGCGCTCCGGGCACTCGTCCGCGAACTCCGACCGGATGTCGTCGCTGTCGCCGGTATCACGGCGTTCCGTACGGCGTTCGGACAGCCCGCGGCGACCGCGGGCCGCCAGCGCGAGCGGTTCGAGAACGCTGAACTCTGGGTGGTGCCGAACCCGAGCGGTCTCAATGCCCATGAGACCACCGAGTCGCTCGCCGCGGCCTACCGCGCGCCGGCGGTTGCGGCGGGTGTGATCACGTCCGATTGATCGGCGCCGCAGCGCTCAGCCAGGATCGCGTTCGGCTTCGAGGCGATTGGCGATGAACCAGTCGATGGTCTCGCGAAGGCCCTGTTCGAACGGCATCGACGGCTTCCACGCGAGGAGGCGCGTCGCACGGCCGGCGTCGACTGCCCGCCGCGGCTGACCATCGGGCTTGGAGGGGTCCCAGCGCAGCTCGCCCTCGAACCCGACGAGCGCGGCGATCGTCTCGACCGTGTCTCTGATGGTGACCTCGCTGTCGGCGCCGAGGTTGATCGGGTCGGCGCTGACGTGTACCTCGGCTGCGCGCACGACGGCGTCAGCCGCGTCGTCCACGTAGAGGTACTCGCGGCTCGCCGAGCCGGTACCCCAGACGTCGACGTGGGTGGCGCCGATCTCCCGCGCGTCGACACACTTCTTGATCAATGCAGGGATCACATGCGACACCGACGGATGGAATTTGTCGCCGGGTCCGTAGAGGTTCGTCGGGATGAGATAGGCGAATCGCTGGCCGTACTGCTGTTCGTTGACCTGAGCATGGATGAGGTGTGCCTTCTTGGCGATGCCGTACGGCGCGTTGGTCTCCTCGGGGTAGCCGTTCCAGAGTTCGGATTCGGCGAACGGGATCGGCGTGAATTTCGGATACGAGCAGACCGTTCCGACGAGTACGGTCTTGTCGACCGAGTCGGCGAACCGGGCTGCCTCGATCACATGGGTGCCCATCAGGAGATTGGCGAGGTACAGCGGTGCGGGATTCTCGAGGTTGTAGCCGATCCCCCCGACGCGGGCGGCGAGGTGGATCACCTCTGTGGGCTCGGTGGCCGCGAACAGCGCTTCCGCGCGGCCGGGCACGGTGAGGTCGTAGTCGATACTGCGCGGGGCGACGACGTCGGCACCGCCGGCGGCCAGCCGCGCCACCACCCTTCGGCCGAGAAAGCCGGCGCCACCCGTGACGACCACACGCCGTCCCTGCCAATGCGACATGGCGACAGGGTACTGTCGGCCGTCGCCCGGCGGAACGGCGTTCGAGGCAGCTACCGCCCGGCGCACCGCTGGGTCGGGGAACCACCTGCATCGAACCGGATCGCGGCACAATGTCGTGGTGGAAGACGAGGAAGGCTCCGGCGCCGATGGAGCGACAGGAGCGGCTCAGATCGCCGGGGCGCCGTCTCTCACCGGGCGACCGATCCGCGTCGCGTACACGCTCGAGCAGTGCTGGCACACCGTGCCCGGCGGTACAGCGGTCGCCGCGCTCGAGGTTGCCCGCGAGTTCCGCGAACTCCCCGACCTGGTCGAGTCCAGGTACGTGGCTGGACGCCATCCCAACGCGCCTGCTGTCGAGTACCGCCCGGACGGCCCGGTCGCGATGCTGCCGCTGGCTCGCCCCCTGCTCTACGAGACGTGGAACCGGCTGAACTGGCCCAAGGTCGAGGCGGTCACCGGCGAAATCGACGTCGCACACGCAACGGGACTCGTGCCGTGCGGCACGAACGCACCACTCGTCGTCACCGTGCACGACCTCGCCTTCGTTCACGATCCCGAGAAATTCACCAGACACGGCGCGCGTGTGATGAACCGCAGCCTCGACGTGATCCGGCGACGAGCAGACCTCGTCATCTGCTCGAGCCAGGTCACCCTGGCTGACTGCGCCGACAACGGGATCGACCGGTCGCGGCTTCGTCTCGTCCCGCTCGGTGTCCGCCCGTCAGTGGTCGACGAGGCAGCCGTCCGACGCGTTCGGCGGAAGGCCGATCTCCCGGACGAGTTCGTGCTGTTCGTCGGCACGGTGGAGCCCCGCAAGAATCTTTCCCGACTCGTCGAGGCGATGCGCGGCCGTCGCGAGCCGCTCGTCGTGGTCGGTGCCGAGGGGTGGGGTGATGTCGGCGAACTCGGACGTCCGGGTGACGATGTCCGCTTCCTCGGGTTCGTGTCCGACGACGATCGGTCGGCGTTGTACGCGGCGGCGACGGTGTTCGCGTACCCGAGCGAACGCGAGGGCTACGGATTGCCGGTCGGCGAGGCGATGGCCGCCGGCACTCCGGTGGTGACGAGTCTCGGCACCTCGACCGAGGAGGTCGCCGGCGGGGCGGCGGTGCTGGTCGACCCTTTCGATCCGGCGGCGATCGCGGCGGGGATCGAGGAAGCCTTCGATCGCCGTGTCGCACTCGCTGCTGCTGGTCTCGTCCGAGCCGGAGAGCTCGGCTGGGACATCACGGCGCAGCGTACGCTCGACGTCTACCGTGAACTGCTCGCATGACTGACGATGTCCACGCCGATGTGAGTGCCCTGGACCGCTGTGCACTCGCAGCGGTCGTCGGTCGCGACATCGCGGTCAACCTGTTGTGGTGCCTTCCCGGACGGGTCGGTGGCTCCGAGGAGTATCTGGCCCGCCAACTCGCGGGCCTTGGCGCGCTCATGCCTTCGTTCTTGCCGACGCTGTACGGTCCGCGGGGATATCCGGCCGCTCATCCCGACCTGGCGGCGCGATTCACGATCGCCGCCGGGCCCCCCGATGGAGGACTGCGGAGTCTTCGAATTCTCGGCGAGCACAGTTGGCTTGCCAACCGCACGAGGGGCGCCGATCTCGTGCACCACGGCGGTGGAACGGTCCCTGCGATCGGCACGCGCCCGACGGTGCTCACCGTGCACGACCTGCAGTACCTCGCCCATCCGGAGTACCACCGTGCGCTGAAACTCCGGTACCTGTCGGCGGCCATCCCGCGATCGGTACAGCGGGCCGACGTTGTCACCGTCCCGACCGAATGGGTGCGCAGCACGGTGATCGAGGCGTTCGGCGTCGACCCCGACGATGTCGTCGTCGTCCGTCACGGCATCACCCCGCCCGTACTGGCGGCCGGTGCTGACGAGCCCGAGTTGCGCGAGCGCTTCGGCCTCGGCGACGGACCGGTCGTCGTCCTCCCAGCGATCACACATCCACACAAAGGGCACCGGTTCTTGCTCGAAGTGATGGCCCGGCACTGGGTCGACCCGGACCTCCGTCTCGTGCTGCTCGGCGGAAGGGGGACCGCCGACGCCTCGGTCGAGGCCGCGATCGACGAGTTCGGTCTCCGCTCGCGTGTGATCCGCCCCGGCCGGGTGCCCGACGCGGACCGCGACGGCTTGATCGCGCTCTCGCAGGCGCTCGTGTTCCCCAGCGAGTACGAGGGATTCGGCGCACCGGTCGTCGAGGCGATGGCGCTCGGTACACCGGTGATCTGCACCGACCACCCCGCGCTCGCCGAAGTCGTCGGCCCTGCGGGCCTCGTCCTCCCGAGGTCGCTCGACGCGTGGGCGGATGCTCTCGCCGAGGTCGATCGATGCGGCCCCGACCTCGTCGCCGCCGGAGTCGATCGGGCGGCTCGGTTCACCTCGGAGCGGTCGGGTGCCGATCTCGCCACCGCGTACCAGCGAGCCCTCGAGGCCGCGGCGTGATGTTCGCGAGCACGAAATCGATGAGGAACGGAATCGAACGATGAACGGCTCCGATCGATGAGCGGCACGAGACGTCCGGTCATCGTTCTGTGCCCACACTTCGCGCCCGATACGGCGCCGACCGGTGTGGTGATGACGCGCATCGTCGACGAACTCGTCGCGCTCGGTCACCGCGTGCACGTCGTGACGTCGCTGCCGTGGTATCGAGAGCACGACATCGAACCAGAGTGGCGTGGAGCACGCGTGCGTCGCGAGCCCACGGAGTGGGGTTCGATCACGCGCGTCGACCCGTTCGCGGGTGGTGACAAGACCAACTTGCTCCGCCGCGCCGCCGGATTCCTCGGTTTCACCTGGCTCGCCGGGCGCGAGGCACTCCGCATCGGGGGTTGGTTCCACCGTGCCGAGGCGGTGATCTCGATGTCGCCTCCGCTGACGCTCGGCGCGACCGGCTGGCTCGTCGCGACGACGAAACGGGCGAGCAACATCTTCAACATCCAAGACGTCTTCCCCGACGCTGCCGTCGAGACCGGCGCGATCAGGAATCCGTTGATCATCGGCGCTGCGAGGACGCTCGAACGGCTGAGCTACGGGCTTGCGGACGCGGTCACCGTGCTCTCCGATGACCTCCACGACAACGTCGTGGGGAAACTGCCGGCGCGGCAGGCCGACAAGGTGCGCGTGATCCCGAACTTCGTCGACACGGAGGTGATCCGGCCGGCCAACCGCATGACCCGCTACCGCGACGAACTCGGCCTCGGAGACGAGCCGGTCGTGTTGTATGCCGGCAACATCGGCTACTCGCAGTCGCTCGATCTGGTACTCCACGCCGCTCGTCGACTTCCGCAAGTGACGTTTCTCGTCAACGGGGATGGCGCGGCGCGGGCGTCGCTCGAGCGCGACGCGCGCCGCGTCGACAACGTGCGGTTCGCCGGATTCATCCCCGCCGAGCGGCTGTCGGAATTGTTGGCGACGGGCGATGTCCACGTCGTGCCCCTCAAACCGGGACTCGGACACGTCAGCGTGCCATCGAAGACCTATTCGATCATGGCGGCCGGTCGCCCCGTCGTCGCCGCGATCGACCCCGGCACAGCTGTTCCGCGGATCCTCGCCGAGTCCGCCGGCGGGATCGCGGTGCCGCCAGACGATGGTGACGCATTCACCGAGGCCATCCGCCGCGTGCTCGCTGATCCGTTCGAGGCGCTGGCGATGGGTGAGCGCGGTCGCGCGTGGGTCGAGCGCGAGGCGTCGCCGCAGGCTGTCGGCACCGCCTATTCCGACTTGATCGCTTCGCTCCGAGGTTGACGTCACGGCGCCGCACCGACCACGGTCGGTGCGACGGACGTCGGCGATCCGGGGCGCGCGACCTCCCATCGCATGCTGGCGCCGATAGCGTCCCGTCCTCGTGGCAACCTCTTCCTCATCCACCAAGCGGGCAGCGCGACTCGCGCAGAAGGGCAAGGGCCAGAAGGTCCGGTTCCAGGGTGGAGCCCTGTTTCCGATGCTCGTGGCGACCGTCATCGTCCTCGGCCTCGCTCTCGTCATCTACTCGCGCCAGAGCCGTCCCGACGTCGACGCTTCCCCACCCACGATCGACGACCACTGGCATGTTGCGTACGGCTTCTACCTGTGCGATACCTGGTTTCAGCTGTCGGGTGACCTCGAAGAGCGCGACTCGAGCGGCTTCGTCAACACCGAATTCGCTCGTACGGGTATCCACAGTCACGACGATGGACTGATGCACTGGCACGCGTTCTCGTCCGCCGCGACCGGTGGAAATGCCACGCTCGGCCTCTTTCTGAACAACTACGGCGTCGAGCTCACGAACAGCAAGCTGCAGTTCCCCGAGGACCAGCGTCCGGGTTTGCCGTACGAACAGGAGACCGGCCTCTTCGAGGGCGGCGAAACGCAGTGCGACATCGACGGCGACCTGAAGGACGGCGAGCTCAAGGTCATCACGTGGGAGAACTTCTCCGACACGGACGACGGCACCACATTCATCGCGGACTTCGACAACATCCGCATCCGCGACGATGGGATGGTCATCTCGATCGCCTTCGTACCGTCCGGCACCGATGTCGGCATGCCGCCGTGGGCACCAGACCTGCCCGACCTCGCGACCTCCGACACCGGCCAGCTCACACCGAATGATCTCTTCGGTGGCACGACCCTCCCCGGCGCCGAGCCCTCGAGTGACGCTCCGGCCGAGGATGCTCCAGCAAACACCGACTCGGCCCCTGACGGAAGTACCGACGAGTCGGGCGGCTGATGCAGGCCGTCGTTCTCGTCGGCGGATTCGGCACCAGGCTTCGTCCGCTCACCGACAGCATCCCCAAGCCGATGCTCCCGGTCGGCCACGTGCCGATGATCGAACGCTTGGTCAGGCGCCTGGCACGCGGTGGCGTCACCGAGGTCGTGCTCGCGCTCGGCTTCAAGCCTGAACCGTTCATCGAGGCATTTCCCGACGACCGCTGCGGTGACGTCACGCTGCGCTATGCGGTCGAGCCCGAGCCGCTCGACACGGCAGGCGCGATCCGCTTCGCCGCCGATGCGGTAGGCATCGGCGACACGTTCGTTGTCGCGAACGGCGATGTGATCACCGATCTCGATGTCGGTCGCCTCGTCGACACCCACCGGTCGCTCGGCGCGGAGGCGACACTGCACCTCATCGCGGTCGATGACCCTTCGGCGTTCGGTGTCGTCGACATCGACGACAGCGGCACGATCCGAGCGTTCGTCGAGAAGCCGCCGCCGGGGACGGAACCCGGCAACCTGATCAATGCGGGCACCTATGTGTTCGAGCCGAGTGTGCTCGACCGGATCACACTCGGTCAGCCCTCGTCGATCGAGCGCGAAACCTTTCCCGCGATCGCCGATTCGGCCGGCCTCTACGGACATCCCACCGATGATTACTGGATCGATGCGGGGCGTCCCGACCTGTACCGCGCTGCCAACCTCGATCTCCTCGGACCGACCCGGCGATCCGAGCGCTGCAATCCGGTCGCCGAGTCCGCCGTTGTCGATCCGTCCGCGGTCGTCGTCAACAGCATCGTGGGGGATCGGGCGGCCGTCGGCCGCGACGCGCGCATCGTCGACTCAGTGCTACTCCCAGGAGCGGCGGTGGGCACGGGCTCGTCGGTGAGCGCATCCCTCGTCATGGGTGTTGTGGGTGACGGGGCCACGGTCTGCGACACACTGATCGGGGCCACCGGCCGGGTCGCGTCCGGGGCCTTGCTCGAGCACGCGGCGCTCCCCGATCCCGCCGTCTCGTCCACGTGAGTCGCGTCGGGTGAATATCGTCGTCGTATGAACGTCGTCGTCGTCGGTGGGGCCGGATTCATCGGTTCGCACCTCGTCGACCGCCTCATCGCAGAGGGGCACGCTGTCGACGTCGTCGACGACCTCTCCTCGGGTTCACTTTCCAACCTCGCCGACGCACGCGCCGCAGGTGGCTCGTTGAAGATCCACCACCTCGACGCCCAGTCGGCAGATCTCGACTCACTGATCGGTCTGCGACGGCCGGACGTGATCTACCACCTGGCGCTGTTCCCGCGCGCCGATCGCAGCCCCGGCGCGCAGGGCGCCGGATTCACCGCAGCGTTGTCCGCGCTCGAGGCGGCCCGCGCGCACGGCGTCGGCAAGATTGTCGTCGCGCTGCCGGCATCGTCGCTCCATGGTCAGCCCGCCGCGCGAGATCTCCCGGTCAAAGAGAGCGATCCGGAGCCGCGCGGTGTCCGAGGGGTGGTCGCGCGGGCCGTCATCGATCTGCTCGCCAATTACCGCGAGCGCGAGATGATCGAGTTCACCGCTCTTGCGTTGGCGTCCGTGTACGGCCCGCGCCAGCCGGCCGACGGTGGGGTGGCGGCGGCCCTGGCGCAGGCGGTCGCCGACGGTCGGGCCCCGACGTTCCAGGGCGGCGGCCGCCAGACGCGGGACTTCGTTTACGTCGACGACGTGGTCGACGCACTCGTGCGTGCGGGAGCACGCGGGAGTGGACTCGTCGTCAACGTGGGTACTGGGGAGCAGACCTCGATCCGCGAACTCTGGGCCAAGATCGGTGCGGGCACAGATCTCGAGCCTGCTCTCGGAGCGGCTCGCGCGGACGATCTCGTCCGCTTCGCGGTGTCGCCTGTGCGTGCGCGGATCCATCTGGCGTGGGCGCCCTGGACATCGCTCGACCAGGGTGTTGCCCACCTCCGCGCGTAGCGCCGTCCGTTCAGGCGACGGCGCTGATCGTCGTGGCGGCGAGGGAACGCGCGATCTCTGGTGTCGACATGACCGACGGCGCAACAACGGCCCGGACGCCATGTGCTGCGACCGCCGCGGTGTGTTCCTCGTCGATCGGATCGATAACCAGCGCTGCCGCGATCGACGCGTAGAGCGAGGCCACGCCCGCGACGCTCGACTGATGACCGAGTTCGGCCATCAGTCGGTCGGCCGGGCCCTTCAGCGCGGCACCGCCCACGATTGGCGACACCGCCACGACCCGCTCGCGTCTGTCGGCGAGGATCGAGCGCACGTCGGGTAGCTCGAGGATCGGTCCGATCGAGATCAGCGGGTTCGACGGCGCCACCACGATGATGTCGGCCGCCGCGAGCGCGGCCCGTGCGCCCGCGCCGAGCGACGCTGAGCCCTCGACGCGCACCCCGCGAACGGCCACATCGTGGCGCAGACGCACGAAGTAGTCCTGGAAGCTGATCTCGCCGTGCTCGTGCGTGTCGATCCTCGTCCGCCAAGGATCGTCCGTCGCAGGAACGATGCCGATCGGGACGTTCCACGCTCGCCGAATCTCGTCGGTGACAACGGTGAGGGTCGCGCCTTCGCGCCGGCGGGCCGTGCGGTAGAGGTGCGTCGCCAGGTCGCTGTCACCGAGACCGAACCAGGTCGAGCCGGCGTCGGACTCGGCCGGCCGAACACTCTCGTAGCGCCCGAGGGCGGCCATCGCCCGCCAACTCTCGTCGATGAGACCCCAGCCGCGATCGGGATCGATCGCCCCGGCGAGGGTGTATGTGATCGTGTCGAGGTCCGGTGAGATGGCGAGACCGTGCAGTTCGCAGTCGTCGCCGACGTTGACGACGGCGGTGACCGCCGCCGGGTCGTCCACGGCGTCGATCAGCCCGCGCAGGAACCGGGCGGCACCGACACCGCCGGACAGCACCGCGATCGATGGGGTCATGCGCCCGAGTCTGCCAACGCCTGGTAGCGCGCGCTCAATGAAGCGGCCGCGCGCTGCCACGAGAAACGCTCGAGGTTCTGCCTGCCGCGGCGGATCATCTTGGCCGTCATCTCGTCACTCGTCAGCAGCCAGAAGAGGTTCGCGGCGAGCGCGTCGACGTCGGTGGGCGAGCTGAGCAGCGCCGCCGATCCGGCGATCTCGGGAATCGAACCGGCCGTACTCGCGACGACGGGCGTTCCGGCCTGCTGGGCTTCGAGTATCGGGAATCCGAATCCCTCGTCGAGCGAGGGATACGCGAGTACGTCGGCGTTCGCCAGGAGCCAGTGCTTGGTCGGTTCGTCGACGGCGCCCGGCATCTGCACACGATCGCGGACGGACCGCTCGAGCGAGTCGAGTGCAGTGGCGACCGCAACGCTGCCGTCGCCGGCGGCTCCTGCAATGACGAGGCGCGCGTCGGGATGCTCGGAGGCAAGGCGGGCAAACGCGCGCACGAGTGTCGGGTAGTTCTTCCGCCGCTCCACCGTGCCGAGCGCGACGACGAACGGCGCCCCGGCCATCCCGATGGGATCGTCGTCACCGCGGGGATCTCGTGAGGTTGTCGCGGGCGGTGGGGGAGGGGGTGGACCCAGGTGAATGCTCTCGACCAGGTCGGTGCCGAGAAGATCGCGCACCCGGTCGGCCGTCGCGCGTGAACTCGTCACGACGTGCGCTCCCTCAGCAGCGGCCCTCGTGAGCACGGCGGCTGCCCGCCGCACGTCGGGAACGGCGTCGTCGGGGTGCTCGAGAAACCAACAGTCGTAGACGGAGACCATCGTCGGCAGCGTCGTCGGGGGAGTGACGTAGTTCGTGCCGTGCACGACATCGGGGCGACCCAACCAACGTTCGTGCAGATGTCGCACCGGCGATGGTGCAGGACGCGCCCACCAACGCACCGCGGCGGCCGCGGGAATCGGGAGCCGCCGTTCCGGCGGCGAGACCCGGGCTCGCGAACTGGTCAGATACGGCATCAGCTCGACTGGTTGGTCGGCGAGCGCGTCGAGTGTCCAGGCCACCGCGTTGCCCACACCGGTCCGTCTCCCGTGCAGTGGCCCGACGTCGATTGCGACGTTCGGAACCTCCTGCACACCGGCAAATGTATCCGTGCAGATCCGCGCCCGGCAGATTCGTGCCGGTACCGGTTCGAACGTCCGCACGTAGACTCACGCGTTCTATGCCACGCGCCTTCATCACCGGAATCACGGGTCAGGACGGCCGGCACCTCGCCGAGTTCCTCCATGGACGTGGCTACGACGTCTTCGGCATGGTCAAGGGGCAGAACAACCCCCGCGCCACCCTTGTCCAAGAGGAGATGCCGTTCGTCGAATTGGTGTCCGGCGATCTGGCCGATCTCCCATCGCTGGTCGCGGCGCTCCAGATCTCGCAACCGGACGAGGTGTACAACCTCGGCGCGATCAGCTTCGTCGCACTCTCGTTCTCACAGGCCGAGTTGACGGCCAACATCACGGGACTCGGCGTTCTGCGCATGCTCGAGGCGATCAGGATGGTCGGCGGCGCGCAGAACAACCCGATCCGCCTCTATCAGGCGTCGTCGTCGGAGATGTTCGGCAAGGTGCGCGAGACCCCGCAGAACGAGCTGACGCCGTTCCATCCGCGCTCGCCGTACGGCTGTGCGAAGGTCTTCGGCCACGACATCGTCGTCAACTACCGCGAATCGTACGGGCTGCATGCATCGTCGGGCATTCTGTTCAACCACGAGGGCCCGCGCCGCGGCATCGAGTTCGTGACCCGCAAGGTCTCCAACGCGGCGGCTCGCATCAAGCTCGGACTGCAACACGAGCTCGTCATGGGCACGCTCGATTCCAAGCGCGATTGGGGCTATGCGGGCGACTACGTGCGGGCGATGTGGATGATGCTCCAGCAGGACGAGCCCGACGACTACGTGGTCGCCACGGGCAAGACACATTCGGTCGAGGAATTCGTGGTCAGGGCCTTCGCCGAGGTGGGCATCGACAACTGGCAGGATTACGTCCGCCAGGATCCGAAGTTCTTCCGCCCGGCCGAGGTCGACCTGCTCATCGGCGACGCATCGAAGATCCGTGATCATCTCGGATGGGAGCCTGAGGTCGGGTTCGAGGGATTGGTGAAGATGATGGTCGATCACGATCTCGAACGCGAGACACGCCGCGCCACGCGCAGCTGACCTGCCCGGTCCGGCCGGTCTCCAGCGGGCTGCTCAGGACTCGAACGGCATGTCGGTGATCGCGTCCATGATCGAGTCCTGATCGGGGACGACGTCGGTCGACATCTTGTACTTCAGCGAGATCATGAAGGCGAGCATCGAGGTGATCGATGAGATCAGCAACCCGATTTCGATCCGTCGAAACAGGTCGTCGCTCGACAGCCAGGTGCCGAGGAGGAACGCGATGACACCGCAGCCCCAACCGAGCGCCACGAGCGCGTGGCCCTTCAGCGCGATCACCGCTTGCGCTGTAGCAATCGCCATCATGTAGAACGCGCTTCCCAACGCCAGGATCGCCAACGTGCTCCCACTGAGATCGGCGTCGTAGACGACGTCGATCGCCCACGGACCGATGATGAAGGCGCCGACCGTACCGACCACGCCGACCACGACGACCACCATCAGCAGTCTCTGCAGCCCACTGCGGAACTCGGTGAGTTCTCCGCGCGCGGCGAGGCGGCTGAGACGTGGCAGCAGGGCAGCCTGCACGGCTTGGAACAGGAAGAGAGGGATGCGGGCGAGGAGCACGCCATAGGAGAACTGTGTGACGAGCGCGTCTTGGTCGTCGTCGGCGAGCAGTGTCGCCGCGATCGGGCCCGCATTGAGCAAGGTGGCGGCGAAGACCGAGCCGAGGAGGAGCCATCCGAGGTTGGCCGTGACCTCGTTCCACTCGGCCGGTGGACCAGGATCGGTCTTCAGGCTGCCGCGCCGGAACACGAACGCGACTGCGAACAGCGGGGCGAGCGCCACGGCGAGCCCGTACGCGCCGGCCGCGGTGACGCCGACGACGGCGAGCCCCACACACAACACGATGCGGACCACGCCGTCGGAACCCATCACGATCGCGTAGTCGTCGAATCGCCCGCTTCCCGAGCAGATTCCCCGGGCCAGGTGGGCGGGGGCGTAGGCCGAGAAGGCGAGCACGAGGGCGACCACCATGAACCAATCGCCGTCGAAGTACACCTCGGCGATCAGGGGGCTGAGGAGCACGATGGCGAGCCCGACCACCACGACGAGGAGCACGCCGAGCTTGACGACCTTGTCGACGACGGGCTTGGAGCCCTGACCCAGCGCACGGCGGTGGGAGATCGCCCGCCCGAGTTCCTGCTCGAGTGGGAGGAAGAATCCCGGAGCCAGTGCGAAGGTGAGAAACCAGAGCGATGCGATCGGCTCGAACGCCTCGTCACCGCCGACAGCGACGTTGCCGATCTTGAAGAACGCGTACGTCGCGACACCCGCGACGAGGAGTGCGAGACCGATCGGGATGGTGCCCTCCGGCAGTGACGTGCGCAGGCGCGCGGAAATTGACGAGGACGGCACGAGATCGGCAGCCTACCGATCGGTCAACGTTGCCCGCCGCCGCCCATGAGCACTCATCCATGCCGTGACCACCTGTCGCCGCGGCCCACCGATAGCCTCGATCCATCGTGGAATCGGACACCCTGCAAGCGCCGCCCGTCGTCGCGGTCGTCGTCGTACACGACCCGGGTGACTGGTTCGAGGACACACTCGCGGCGTTCGCCACCCAGGACTATCCGAACCTGCGTTTCCTGTTCCTCGACACCGCCGACCAGGCCGAACAGACCGAAGCGCGCGTGCACACCCTGCTTCCCGAGGCTTTCGTCCGCGATCTGGGCACCGACCCTGGTTTCGGCGCAGCAGTCAACGAGGTGCTGCGCCTCGTCGAGGGGGACAACGGACTGTTCCTCGTCTGTCATGACGACATCGCCCCCGAGCCCGCCACCGTTCGGGTCATGGTGGAGGAGTTGTACCGGTCGAATGCCGGCGTCGTGGGCCCCAAGCTCGTCGATTGGTCGAATGCCGACGTGCTGCAATCGGTCGGTCTCGGCCTCGATCGGTTCGGTGAGGTCGACCCCGGGGTCGATGAGGGCGAGATGGACCAGGAGCAGCACGATGGTGTGCGCGACGTCTTCGTGGTGCCCTCGGCGTGCATGCTCGTGCGCGCCGATCTGTTCCGCGAGATGAGCGGATTCGACCCGGCGATCAACCTCCATGGCGACGACGTCGAGTTCTGCTGGCGCGCGCACTACACCGGCGCGAGGGTGATCGTGGCGCCATCCGCGCGGGTACGGCACCGCGAGGCGTTGATCGAGCGTCGGCCGGACCTGAACCACCGCGCCCTCCGGGCGCGTCATCGAATGCGATCGGTCGCCACGCTCACCGGCGCGGCACGGCTGCCGGGCAGATCCCTCGAGCTGGTGTTGCTCACGGCCGTCGAGATGGTCGTCGGACTCTTCACCGGACGTCTCGCCGAGGCGCTGGCCTCGTTGCGGGCACTCGGTGGGCTGATCCCGCGCACCGGCTCACTCATCGGGCGTCGCCGCGAGGTCAAACCGCTGCGGCGCGTTCCCGAGCGTGAGGTCGCGGGGCTGCAGGAACGAGGGAGTGCCCGCCTCAACTCCTTCATCCGCAGCCGTGAGACCTCCACCTACGTCGGCGTCGAGACCAACGTGCGGCGCTGGCGCGAGAGCACAACTGCGCCGATGATCGCCTGGATCGTCGTGATCATCGCCCTCGTCATCGGAAGCCGCGAGGTGCTCCGCGACGGAATCCCCCCGGTCGGTGAATTCCTCCGATTCCCGGACAGCCCGCGGTTGCTCTTCGACTCATTCCTCACCGCATTCAACGGAAATGGGGCCGGGGCGACGTCGGCAACCCCCACCGGCTGGGCCTCGCTCGCAGGTCTGTCGTTCGCCACGTTGTTCCACATGGGGATGCTCCACACCCTGTTCGTGATCGGGCTCGTGTTCGTCGGAATCTGGGGCATGTGGAAGCTGGCGACCGTCTTCCCGTCGACTCGGGCGAGAATCGCCGCGCTGCTCGTCTACGCCGCGATCCCACTCGTCGGTGGTGCGCTCTCTGCGGGTCGACTCACCGTGCTCGTCGTCTATGCCGCGTCGCCATGGATCATTCATCTGTACCGGCGAGCGGCCGGGGTCGGTACGGCCGACCCTCTCACCGCGCGCCTCGACGTCGCCGACGGCCTCGTCGAACTCACGATGATCGAGCAGCTTCGCCGATCGATCGCGGCGGGGATGGTCGTGGCGCTCGCCGCGGCGTTCGCACCGATTTCGCTCGTGGTCGCGCTGGTCCTGGGCGTCCTGCTCGCGCTGGGCACCCTGCTCGCACTGGCGCCATGGCGCACCGCGGTCGGCTACGTCGTAGCGGCCACGATCGCGACCGCGGTTGGCGCGTTGTTGAACCTGCCGTGGCTGGTCACCTGGACGTGGGACGATCTTGTCGGGGCGCCCCCGATCGGGGACCCGGGTCGAGGTCTCCTCGAACTCGCTTCGTTCGAGATCGGCACGGTCGAATTCGCGGCGCTCTCCCTCGCCCTCTACATCCCGGTCGTGGCCGCGATCGCGCTCGCTCGAGCCTGGCGGCTCACATGGGCTGTCCGCGCTGGTGTGCTCGTCGTTGCCTTCGGCGCACTCGCCGTGCTCTTCGACCGCGATGCCCTCCCGTTCCGCGGCCCGGAGGCCGGGGTCTTGCTCGTTCCGGTGGCGATCGGGGTCGCGCTCTCCTCCGCGGCGGCGCTCGCCGCCTTCGATCTCGACGTCCGCGGCGGCTCCTTCGGGTGGCGTCAGCCGCTCGGCATCGTCGCCAGCATCGCTGTCGTGGTGGGGCTTGTTCCGGGTGTCCTGGCGATCGGTGACGGCGCATGGAAGATGCCGACGAGACCGTTGAGCGACCTCCTCGAGGCCTCACTCCCCGATGCCTCGCAGGCGGGGGAGTACAACGTGCTGTACCTCGGCGATGCTCGCATCCTGCCCGTCCCGGCGCGCGAGTACCGCGACGGCATCTCCTGGGCCGTCAAGAACGAGGCCGACTTCGATACCCGCGACCGTTGGGCGCCGCCGCTCAACGACACCGCGGACGCAATCGACGAGGCGCTCGACGAGATCGCCAACTCATCCACGCTGCGCGCGGGGCGTCTGCTCGCCCCGCTTGCAATCCGCTACATCGTCGTGCCGGAGTACGACGGGCTGGAGTCGACCGCCGACGATCCGATTCCCGTGCCCTCGGGCTTGTTCGAGGACCTCGACGATCAACTCGATCTTGTCTCGGTGACGGGGCTCCCGACGATCGAGGTGTTCGAGAACCGGGCGTGGCTCCCGCGGTTCGGCGTGCTCAGTGGTGCGACGGCCGAAGCCAGCACGTTGGCCGGAGCGCCCTCGCTCGTACGCGCTGACCTGTCGATGAGTCGGGCGGCGTTTGCCGGCGCCGACCAGTTCACTTCGTCGACCGATGTCGTCGCGGCGGGCGACGTCGTGTCCTTGGCGATTCCGTACGATGAGAATTGGACGCTCGAGGTCGACGGAAACGAACTCGAGTCACGGCGTGCGTTCGGACTCACGACGGCGTTCGACGTTCCGGTCGCGGGAGAAGCGGTGCTCGCCTATCGGTCACCCGGCAGCCGCAGCCTGCTCGTCGGAATGCAGTTCGTGCTGTGGATCCTCGCCTTGGCCGCCGCCACCCGACTGAGTACGTCCCTGTCGCGCCGCCGAGCCGTGATCGTCGAGGACGAGACCCTGATCCACCTCGATGAGGGTCCGATGCCATCGCCGCTCGGAACGCCGCTCGGAACGCCGTCCGAAACGCTGCCCGGACTCGACCCGGGTCTCGACATCACGGGCGAGATCGCCCGGGATGTGGAGGACAACTGATGAGTCGCCGGGCCATCCCTGCTCTCGTACTGGTGATCGTCGGGTTCATTGCCATCGTGTACGCCGGACGCGAGTCGCCGGTCGCGGCCGATCCGGAATTCTCTGCGCAGTCGGACGATTGGATGCCGGCGGTGAGCGAGAACCGTGCGCTGACCGGCTCGTGGTTCTGTCCAGGTGTACCTGTCGGTGGCGAGGAGGGCGTGGGCGGCGAAGTCGTGGTGTCGAACCGGTTCGACGACCGGATCGAGGGCACGTTCACCATCCTGACCGATGACGGGGTCGGCGCGACCGGTCTGCTCACGATCGAAGCGTGGTCGCAGAGCACGATCGATGTCGACGCCTTCGTGACGACACCCTTCGCTGCTGTGGTCGTCGAGCTCGACGGCGGGCTGGGCTTCGTCGAGCAGCGAGCCGAACATCCGGCCGGCGATTCGGTGGCGCCATGCGCCAACGCGCCGTCGAGCGAGTGGTACTTCGCGGACGGTTTCACAGTCGACGGCAGCATCGAGACGCTCATCCTCTCGAACCCGTACGACGACGCTGTCGTCGCCGATCTTGCGTTCGCCACGCTCGCGGGCGAGTCGACACCCGCTGCATTCCAGGGGTTCACCATCCCGCCGCAATCCGTGAAGACCGTCCGCATCGCCGAGCTCGGCGCACGCGACGAGCCGATCATCGCCACGCAGGTGACCGCCACGAGCGGCCTGATGGTTGTCGGGCGTGCTCAGCACTACCTCGGCGGGGGACGGCTCGGCTACGACGTGAGCCTCGGTTCCCCCGCGCTGCGCGATCAGTACTGGTTCGCTGACGGTGAACGCGGCGACGGCATCTCCGAGAGCTATTCGATCTACAATCCGACCGATCACGATGTCGACGTCGATGTGATCTTTCTCGGTCTCCCCGTCGAGGCGAACTTCGGAGATGTCGCCCCGATCATCGTGCCCGCCCGGGCGGTGGTGGTCTTCGACCCGTACGACGAAGTGGCCGGCGCGTCGATACCGGACGGACGACACGCCGCCGTGTTCAGCGCTCCGGGCGAACCTTCGATCGTGGTCGAGCGAGTAATCACGCGCCCTGCGGGCGAGCAGGTGGCCACATCGGTCGTACTCGGTGCGCCGCCGCGCCCGGACGGCTATGTCGCCACGCGGTGGCACGTCGGGATCGGACCCGGCCAGCCGACCGAAGAGGCGCTCGTGATCTACAACGTCGACAACGTCGACGCCAGCATCACGATCGAGGCGGTCGGTCCGGCCGGGCCATCGGCGGTGCCGAGCCTCACCGACATCCCGATCGGGCCGGGCGCAGTGCTCGCGATCGACCTCACCGCCGACGGTGTCATCGGTCAGGAACTGATCATCAGCTCGACCAACCGGATGTTCGTCGAGCGTCTCCTTCCGCGCGGCGCGGGCCGCAGCGGTCGATCCGGCTCCTCGGCACTTCCCGCCAGCTGAGCCTGGAGGATGTCGCGCCACCGGTGCGCGCTGAACCCACGCCCCACGGCTCCGAGTGATCGCGCTGGGTCGTTCGACCCTGGCCGGACGCCTCGACTCGCGTGTACTTGGACGGGGTGGTCGAGATCGCGCGCCGATGGGTGGAACCGATGGTTCGGGATTGGCAGGATCACGGCAGCGCGTACGAGATCGTTCGCGTGCTCACCGCTCCGGCGCGTCGTGGACTGGTTCGTCTCCAGGTCGAGAATCCGGAGAATCTGCCGGCCGATGGCCCAGCGATCGTGGCCGCGAATCACGTCTCGTTCTTCGACTCTGTGTTGCTGATGTTCGCACTGTCGCGTCCCGTCTCGGTGCTCGGCAAGGCCGAGTACACCGACCGCCGGCTCACCAACTGGCTGTTCTGCGGGGCGGGAATGATCCCGGTCGAGAGAGGGAGTCCGAGCCATCTCGCCCAATCGTTCGATCAGGTCCGCCGCGTCCTCGATCGCGGCGAGGTCGTCGGTGTGTTCCCCGAGGGAACGCGATCGCGTGATGGACTCCTGCACCGGGGGCATTCCGGCGCTGCGCACCTCGCACTCACGACCGGGGCGCCACTCGTCCCGGTCGGCATCATCGGAACGGGCTCGATCCTGCCGACCGGCGCGCGCCTCGTCAGGCCGTTTCGTCGCGCCACGGTGAGCGTCGGCGAGCCGATCGAAGCGTCGGGGAGGAGCACCAATCGAGCACGGCGCGAGGTCACCGATCGTCTGATGACCGAGATCCGGCGACGCTGTCGACAGGAGTACGTGGACGAGTACGCGACGCTGCCATCGGATGCCCACGCCGTCGACCCTCCGGTCGGGCCCTGCTGAGAGGCCGTACGCTCTCGACCAATGGAACGTCTCCTCGTCGCCGGGGCCATCGTTGTGGTCGTCGCGGTGGTGGCTCTTGTCGCGCGGGCGCGCCGAGCGACCGACGCTCCGACCCAGGCCCGCGCAGCATTCCCCCAGCAGGTCGATCGGCGCGATTTCTCCGATCACGACGTTCCATGGCTCGTGGTCGTGTTCAGCTCGGCCACGTGCGATGCCTGTTCGACCGTGGTCGACAAGGCGAACGTGCTGGTGGCACCCGAAGTCGCTGTCATCGAGGTGCAGTTCCCGAACGACCGCGAGCTTCACGAGCGGTACTCGATCGGCGCGGTTCCCACGTTGATCGTGGTCGACTCCGACGGCATCACGAGAGCCGCGTTCCGGGGGCCGATGACCGCAACCGACCTCTGGGCTGCGGTCGCGGAGGTGCGCGAACCCGGTTCGACGCCCGCTTCCGAGTTCGGTTGCGCGAAGGATCACGGCTGATCCACCCAACGACTCACCTCGCCGACTCGCCCACCGGCTGACCGCGCCGATCGGTCGGCGGTCAGCGCGTCTCGGCGGCGCCCTCGAGAGACGTTGCGTTCGGAGGCTGGGACGACCGTCCCTCGGTGGTGTCTCGCGCCGGTCGGAAGAAGGGCACCGCGATCATCACCGCGGCCGCGGCGACGATCAGCGCAGTCTCGACCCCAGCGGTCGTGGCGACGACGCCGAGCACGACCATGCCGACCGCACCGCCCGAGTGCGAGGCCATGGAAGCAGCGGACACGGTCGTGGTCCGATGCGCCGCCTTCGTGTGTCGGTGGAGGAGCGACTGGTACAACGGATTGACTGCGCCGTTCGCGCCGAAGGCGAGGACGTAGAACGCGATCACGCCGATCGGTCCGGTGGACAACGCCATCGCGACGAGTGTCGCGGCCTGCAGGGTGAGGAGACACATCGCCGCCCGAGCTGTCCCGATGCGGTCGGCGAGCCGGGGGGCCACTGCCGAACCGGCAGCGGCGGCGAGCCATGCGCACGTCGCGGCCGGCCCGAGAATCGTCGCGGCCTGGTCGGCATCGGCGACCGTCGCCGCGAGCTTGGGCGGCGAGAGCCCCTCGAGAGCGCTCAGGCCCACTCCCCAGAACAGCTCGACGGCGATGAGCGCCGTCAGGATCGAGGAGGAGCGAATGGTGCGGGTCGTCGACCCGATGACGGCGAGCACCTCGCCCGGCTTGGGAAGCGCCGACACCGGCCGCTCGCGGGGAGGCTCGCGCATCAGCGCGACCAGCGCGCCGAAGTCGACGACCTTGAACACGGCGGCGAGGACGATCGGCGTTGCGAGGGCCTCGAGGCGGTCGAACGGGTCGATCGCCACCAGCGCGGCAGCGATCATGGCTCCGCTCGCGAGCGCGAGCGCGGTGACGACGCCCGCCGCGGAGAACCCCCGCTCGAGCCAGTCCGAGCCCTCGTCGACCTCGACCGATTCGGAGGTGTCGACGAACCAGGAATCGAGCGGTCCGCTCTCGAGCGCGCGGTACACGCCTTGGAGCACCCAGAAGGCCAACAGCACCGGCATGGATCGCGCCGACAGGAGGAGCACGACTGCAACGCAATCGGTCGCCGTTGCTGCGAGGAGGACAGGGCGTCGGCCGACCGTGTCCGACAATCCGCCCGTCGGCAGTTCGAGCGCGAACACGACGACCCCCTGGAGTGCCGCGGCGAGCCCGATCTCCGCGAGCGAGAATCCGCGGTCGAGGAGGAGCAGGACGAGGACGGGCACGACCAGACCGACCGGGAACCATCGCGTCGCGCGGAGGACGAGGAACCGGTGGCGGACCTGGCGGCGGGTCACAACACGGGGTTGGGATTCGGGAACCCCTGGATGATCACGGTGCAGGGGACGACGTCTGGCGGGTCGGCGTCGACGCCGTCGCGGGCGCGAAGGAGGTGTCGGTGGGCGACCTCGATGAGCTCGTCGTTCAACGCGCGTAGCGCATCGGCTGTCAGGGAGATTCGGAGATCCGACATGTCGGCAGCGCCTGCCCATGCGTCGGACCATCGGTCACGCGTCGTGAGCCAGTGCTCGACCTGTTCTGCGTAGCCGCGCGCCATTTGGCCCATCAGCCAGCGCGCAGCCGCATCCGCGTCGGGGTCGTCGGTGAACTCCTCGGGGTGCCAGATCGTGACGTCGTGTGCGGCTCGCCACCAGCGATCGCGGTCGTCGCCGAGTTCGGGCGCCTCGGCGACCAGTCCAACGGCCGCCAGCCGGCGGAGGTGGTAGCTCGTCTTACCGGAATCGCTCGAGAGGCGCTCGGCCAACAGCGTCGCCGTCGACGGGCCATCGAGGCGCAGTGCGGCGAGCAGACGGACTCGCAGGGGCTGCGCGAGCGAGGTGAGCTGTTGTGCGTCGAGGTGCACTGCACTGGGAAGGTCCACGAATGCAGAATATCTTTGCAAAAGAATTTTGTCAAGAGTGCGCGCGTGTCGCAGCACTTGTGTCGTGGACGCGGCGTCAGGCCAGCGAGGTGAGGCCGTGGATGGAGCGGTTCTGGGCCGCGCGATGCGTCAGCCGGCGACGGTGTCGCCGGCGGTGCGCTGGCCGGATTCGCCCATGCCCTGCTGGATCAGGCGGGCAACTTCGGGTCCGTCGATCGTCTCGTGCTCGAGCAGCGCCTCGGCGATCAACTCGAGTCCACGCCGGTGTTTGGTGATCAACTCGGTGGCCCGCTGCTCTTGATCGTTGAGGAGGCGGGCGACCTCCTCGTCGAGCAACTTGGCGGTGTCGTCGGAGTATTCGCGGCCCGACGACATCAGATCCTCGCCGAGGAACACCTGCTGCTGGCTGCTCCAGGCCATTGGGCCGACACGCTCGGACATACCCCATTCGCGCACCATTCGCCTGGCGATACTGGTCGCCTGCTCGAGATCGTTGGCTGCGCCGGAGTTGAGATGTCCGAACACGATCATCTCGGCGACGCGGCCACCCATCGCTTTGCAGATCGTGTCGTCGAAGTAATCCTTGGAGTATGTGTGGCGTTCCTGGGGAAGGGACCAGGTGACGCCGAGCGCCATCCCGCGCGGCAGGATCGTGACCTTGTGCAAGGGATCACCGTGCGGCAACACCGTGGCGAGGAGCGCGTGACCGCCTTCGTGGTAGGCGGTGGCCTTCTTCTCCTCGGCGTTGAGAATCATCGACTCGCGTTGAGCGCCGAGCATCACGCGGTCGCGGGCGTTCTCGAAGTCGATCCGCTCGATCTCCGTCGAGCCACGCCGCACGGCGACGAGGGCGGCTTCGTTGACCAGATTGGCGAGGTCGGCGCCGGACATGCCCGGCGTGGCCTTGGCCATCGTGTCCATGTCGACGTTGTCGCCCATCCGCTTGTCACGGCTGTGCACGTCGAGGATCGCCCGCCGCTCGGTGAACTCGGGAAGCGGCACAACGATCTGGCGGTCGAATCGGCCGGGGCGGAGGAGCGCCGGATCGAGAATGTCGGGACGGTTGGTGGCCGCCATGATGACGATGCCCTCGGTCGGCTCGAAGCCGTCCATCTCGGCGAGCATCTGGTTGAGCGTCTGCTCACGCTCGTCGTGACCGCCGCCGAGTCCCGCACCCCGCTTGCGGCCGATCGAGTCGATCTCGTCGATGAAGATGATCGCCCGACCCATCCGCCGTGCCTGCTGGAAGAGGTCTCGGACGCGGCTGGCACCGACGCCGACGAACATCTCCATGAAGTCGGATCCGGTGACGCTGAGGAAGCCGACGCCGGCCTCGCCGGCCACGGCCCTGGCGAACAGGGTCTTACCCGTGCCGGGCGGACCGACGAGCAGGATGCCCTTGGGTACGCGCGCCCCGATTTCCTTGAACCGCTCGGGCATACGTAGGAAATCGACGACTTCGGTGATCTCTTCCTTGACACCGTCGTAGCCGGCGATGTCGTCGAAGGTGGTGGACGGTCGGCTGGAGTCGTAGGCCTTGGCCTTGCTCTTGCCGATCGACATGACG
>JASJHI010000183.1:0-7941 GCA_033791105.1 Acidimicrobiia bacterium
CGGCCCAGGTGAGCTCCGGGTAGACCCCCGCCGCCGGCGGAGCCGTCTGCTCATTCCCGCCGTCCAACTGGAAATCGAACGGCGTATCCGGCGGACTCGCCGTCTTCGTCACACTGATCGTCGCAGGCTCGCGCATCTCGACGGTGACCGAATCGTCGTCGGTGACGGAGGGGAGCGGATTCTCGCCACCCTGGCTGCGGATGATCTCGTCATCGGCAGCCGAGACGGTGACCGTGTTGATGTGGTCGTAGTCGGGGAGGCCGGGGGGAGTGGTGACTGGCGTCCGCTGGATTGTGCATGTCGTCTGGTCGGTGCCAGATGCGTCATTGCCGTCGTCGGGCGTCAGCCAGGTCGGGGTGTCGAAGCCGCACTCAGCTGTGAGATCTCCGAACACGTCGTCGACGAGCGACTGAACGAGGATGTTCTCGACGGTCGAACGGTTGAAGATCTCGAAGAGGTAGGTGACCTCTTCGCCTGGCACGATCCGGGTCGAGACGTCCTCGCCGTTGGCGTACTTGACGACCTGGACGGTCGGTGGCACGTCGTTGATCGGCGTGTTGTCCGGGCTCTCGGCGTCGCCGGTCTCGTCGTCGTTGTCGGTGACGGTCACGTTCACGATGTCGGACACGACCTGTGACGTGCCAGACAGTTCGACGTCGAAGCTGCACGTCATCTCGTCCGGGCCACCGGGAGCTCCGTCGCTGGCCGCCAGATCGGTGAGGGTGCAGGTGCTCGACGTGACGGGGGCGGTCGGCGAGAACAGGTTGATCGGGCCGATCGTGTTGAAGGGGAGCTCGTACGTGATCGTGTCCGTGAGAGTGGTGATCGTCACCGGCTCCTGCGAGGTGTTCTCGACGGTGATCGTGTAGGTGACGGTGCCGCCGGGCTCGTCCACCGAGACCCCGCCATCGGTCTTGGTCACCTCGACGGTCGGGGGAGTGGTGCTGAAGGTCACCGTCGCGTCGTCGTCAGCGGTGGCGTCGAAACCCTCATCGTCTTGGGCGATCGCCGTGACCGTGTCATCGTGCGTGAGTGCGCCCGGAGTGACGGACTGGTCCTGCTCGACGAACTGCGTGAAGTCACAGCTGTAGGTCCCGCCGTTGGGCGCGATCGTGCCACCCAGCGCGCAGCCGCTGCCGCTGAGCACGCTGAGATCGCCGTAGATGGAGTCGACGAGAGAGGTGAGTACGACCGGCTCTGCCGACGTGTTGGTGACGACGACCGAGAAGGTGACGTTTGCCCCGTACTCGGACACGATCTCCGGGTTTGCCGTCTTGTCCAAGGTGATCGTCGGCAGGACGTTGGTGAAGCCGACCGCGCCGTCATCGGAGCTCATGGCCTCGATGCCCTCGTCGTCGGTGACGGTGATCGTCGCCGTATTCGAGTGCGGGGCCGAGACGGTGCCGCTGAGGAACGCCGAGACTTGGCAGCTCGCCGTCGCACCCTGGGCCAGAGAGGTGCCTTGCAGCGCAACACAGGAGATGTCGGTAACCGCGAGGTTGCCTGGATCGAAGAGGTCGCCGAAGACCGAGTCGGTCAAGGTGTTCAGCGTGATCGGGTCGGTCGAGGCAGCGCTCGAGTTCGTGATCTCGAACGTGAACGTGGCGTCACCGCCGGTTTCGGGCACGGTGACATTGTCTGTCGGGTAGTCGGGCGTCTTCGCGATCGTCACGGCGGGATCGATGCCAATCGCAGGGGTGTTGGCGCTGTTGTCAGCGCTGACGGGGCCGCCTTGCGGTGCGCTCGCGTCGACGCGGACCTGGTCGTTGTAGATGTCGCCCGCGTTCGCGGGGAGGTCGAGGGTGATCTGGCAGCTCGCTGTGGCCGCAGCGTTGACTGGGACGCCCTGGGCGTCGACGCCGGTCGCCGGGTCGAGCGTGGTGCCGATCAACGTGTCGCAGGTCGTCGAGACGAATGTCGCGCCCTGGGGTCCTGGCAGGGTCGTCGTGACCTCGATCGGAGCACCAACCGGATCGTCCTCGATCGTGACGGTGCCCTCGGGGGTCAGGCCGGGCCCGAACCAGATCTCGTCGACGATCCGGTCGATCGTCAGGCTCTCCGCCTCGCCGAGGTTGCTGATGTCGATGTCGTAGGTGATGGTGCTCCCCGGCTCGACGATCTCGGCGCCGTTGTCGGTCTTGAAGACCGAGATCGCAGGTGGCTCCGTGTCGATCGTGCGCTGCGCAGCGTCGGAGCCCTCGACCTCCTGTGGTGTCGGGTCGTCGTCCTCGGCGGTCACCGTGACGACGTTGAAGAGGTTCTCGTTGCCGTCGAAATCCTCCGGCGGATCAACCGCCAGGGTGTCGACGGTGAACTGACAGGAGTAGCTCGCCCCGGGGACGAGCACGGTTCCGACGAGGTCGGCGCACGTGGTCGCCGTGATGATCGTGCCGTCCTGCGTCGTGATATCGAGCGGGCCTCCGAAGGGGTCGCCGTCGACGTTCATCTGGTCGGTGACCGCGGTGAGCGTGATCGTCTCGATCGCCCCGACGGGGTTCGTGATCGCTACCGAGTAGGTCGCCGGTCCGCCCGGAGCCACCACCGAGATCGGCTGGACGTTCTGCTTGTCGACGGTGATCTGCGGGGGAGCGGGCGTGACGTCGACGTGCGCCGCGCCAGAGTCCGAGACCGGGAAGTTGTACGTGTCGTTGCCGGTGACCTTGACGATGTCGTCGAAGTCGTCCTCGGCGTTGGTGCCGGTGTACGTGACGGTGAACGAGCACGTCAGGTCTGCTGTGCCGACGACCTGACCGATGAGGAGGTTGCAGTCGTTCGACGTGACGTCACCGACGCCGTTTGCCGGTGGATCGGCGACCGACAGGTCGACGAGCTCGGCGGTACCGCTGTTGTACTGCTGCGAGTCGGAGATGTCAGTGATCGTGACCGGGTTGGCGTTGCCGTTCGGATTGTTGACGAGCACGGTGTATGTGACCGAGCCGTCTTTCTCCTGGAATGTGAGCGGCGACGCCGTCTTGGTGACGTTCAGCGCCGGCTGGGGTCGCTGGAGATTGTTGAATGTGCAGGTGATCGCTCCACCTGCCGGCATTACGATCTCGACCGAGTTGGTCTGCAGGTTCGGTGTGGCGGTGACCTGACCGGTCTGGTCGGTGCACTCGATCGCGGTGAGGTCCCAGTAGTCCTGCGACGTCTCGGTGATCGTGAACGTGCCGGGCGAGACGGTGTTGGTCACCGAGCTCGGCAGCGGTGTATCGCTCCCGTCATCATCGAGGTCGAACGAGGCGGGGAGTGGAAGCAGCGCGCCGCCCGACGTCGTCGTGAACGCAAACGGTGTGGCGTCCGGCGTCGACAGGGGAGTTGCGCTCTTGGCGATCGTGATCGACGACGGCGCCTGGTTACGGACGTCGCAGGTCATGATGTCGGCCTTGTCCAGCACGAACGGACCTAGATCTCCGTTGCCGTTGACGAAGTCGTAGCGCACGGTGTCACCCGGTAGCGGCGCGCCGGCGGGTGATGTCTTCGAGAGATCGACCGTGAAGTTCGAGACGGTCCCGTCGTCGAGCAACCGGCCAACCGTGCAGTTCTGGTTGACGGCCGCGTAGGTACTCGGATCGACTGTCCAGCCCGGGAGAAGTGTCTCCTCGATGTAGACGGTCGACGACCAGAGCTCGGGATCGGCCGACGAGCCCGGCGTCCACTGGAAGAGCGTGCTACCACTCGAGTCGGTGCTCCGGGTCTTCGTCGTCGGGGCTGTGGCGGCACCATCCGCCGGGCTCACCCAGTCGAGACTCGACCCACCCGACATCGCGTCGACGGTCGTCGAGAAGTTCCAATCAGCGACGTCGCCTCCGTCCTGATCGCTCTTGTGCAATGTGAGCGAGGGGGCACAGAGGGCGAAAACGACGCTGCGCAGTGCGTCGTCGATCGCCGAGAAGTCGGCGACCTGGATGCCGTCGGTCGTCCGGAGGTTCAGCACGCCAGTGCCGTTCCATGTGACCTGAGCCGGAACGTGAGGTTCGGTGAGGTTGAGCAGCCTTCCGAACGGCTGCGGCAGCGTGACCGCTTCGCCGACGGCCATCGAAACGACGTGACTTCCGGCGGTCTGGAGCGCAGCCATCTCCTCGATCGACGCGTCGGATGCGGTGTCGGCATTCGTTCCACCCGCCGCGGAGTTGCCGGCGGTGCCGACAGTGTTGGGGTTGCCATCGGTGAGGAAGACGACGAGGGGAGCGCCGACGCCTCCGGTGGCGTCGGACCCTGGGGCGGCCGCTTCGAACAGTGCCGCCTCCCAGTTCGTGAAGATCTGATTGTTGTAGAAAGTGGTACTCCACGGCCGGTAACTCGTCGGATCTTGGGTGTTGTCACCCGCTGGTGGCACCCCAAGATTCGGCGTCAGGTACGTCGTCACGTCGGCGGTGAATGACGCGTCGACGTCGCGAAAGGCGGTCGATCCGCCGATCTGGGCATCACGGGCATTGGTCGAGAACTCGACGATCCGCATCCGCGAGTTGGTGCCCTGGAGCCCGGTCACGAAGGCGTTCAGCGCGCTGGCGACGTTGCCCTGCGCGTTGCTCGAGTCGATCGAGCCGGACTCGTCGAGAATGACGATGACATCGGTACCGCAGCTTGCTTGAAGGTCGGGGTTGACCTGGAAGCCGGGGTCGGGCCGCGCGGCGACGGCCGTCGTGGTGACAACAGCGGCGGCGACCAATCCAGCGAGCGCAGCGGCGAGCGCCATCGTGCGCGTCCTGGTGCGCGTCGTCGGTCGTTCCGCCTGCTTACCTGCGTTTGACACCAGCGTGCCTCCATCGGCGATCCGTCACGTCGCCCAATCTGTTGCGGTTCTTCTGGAGCCGAGCGAGCCCATCCGCCGGCGTTGGTAGCGCATCGGCAGATTAGCGCCTTCGGTTGAGCAGCGGTGCGAACGCGTCGCCGAGTCGTAACAGGAACGCCCATAATCGTCGTTATGTCATCTTGAGATGGAACTGCTGAGACCAGGCCACGGTGCTCGAGATTCGCCCGCCCCTCCCCTGATTTCGCCTGCTCAGAGGCCTGTCGGGACGCCGAGCAACACGCGCAGGGAGTCGATCAACCATCAACCCTCAAGTTCAACTTGAGATTCGGATTGATCTCACGTTGACCTCTAGAGAGAATTTTCCCTGTGCATCCCTCGTCGTACCTTCCCGCGTCCCGTGGACCATCGGCGGACGCCACATCACGTCGCTCGGCTTTGCGTCGGATGGGGCTGGTTGCCTCGTCCGCTGTTGCGATCGGCATGGTGCTCGCGAGCGTCCCCTGGGATGGTGTCGTGGCCGGCCCGGCAGTCGAGGCCCCGACACCACAACAGCCCGCACCACAACAGGTGGTCGGACTCTCGCAGGGCGCCCAGGGAACGGGTGTACGAGCGGTACAGAACGCGCTCATGCGTGCCGGCATCGCCGTGCCGGGTGGCGCCGATGGCGTCTTCGGGCCTGTGACGCGGGCCGCGCTGATGTCGTTTCAGCGTCGCGAGGGGCTCGGGGCGTCGGGCAAGGTCGATCAGGGCACTGCGGTTGCGCTCGGTGTGGCGAGCACGCCGGCTCCCGCCAGCCCGGCTCCGGCAGCGTCGGACAGCGGCGGTCTGGTGGGCCTCGGCGTCGGCTCCCGCGGTAACGGTGTGCGTACGATTCAGCAGGCCCTCCACGACGCCGGGGTGTACGTCGCCGGTGGTATCGACGGGATCTACGGTGGCGGCACGAAGACGGCTGTGTCCAATTATCAGCGCTGGAACGGGCTCACCGTGACGGGCGGCGTCACCGCTGCGGTCGTGAAGGCGCTCGGATTGAGCGGCGGAACGCCGCCCGCTGCCAGTGCAACGGGCGGTGAGCCGCAGGGTGCGACCGCGAATGCCTACGTCGGGCTCTCGGTTGGTGCTCGAGGTGACCTCGTGAAGAAGCTGCAGTCTGCGCTGATCGCCAAGGGTGTCCCGGTGTCCGGTGGTGCCGACGGAGTGTTCGGTCCGGCGACCAAAGCTGCGCTCAGCCAGTTCCAGCGGGCAAACGGTGCGGCGGCTACGGGAACGGTGTCGGAGGCAGATGCCTCGCGACTCGGACTCGCCGGCCGCGCCGTACGCGAGCCAGCGGCGGCTGCCGGCGCCAATCCCTATGTCGGTCTTGCGATCGGCGCCGGAGGGGCCAAGGTGAAGACGCTGCAGACGGCACTGATGGCAGCCGGCATCACGGTCCGCGGCGGGGCCGATGGGGCGTTCGGTGCGGCGACGAAGTCGGCGCTTGTCAGCTATCAGCGCGCGCACGGTCTCTCCGCGTCGGGAATCGTCGACGCTGCGACCGCGGCGAAGCTCGGGCTTGGGACCCCCGCCGCGGCACCCGCACCGACGCCGACGTCCGGCGGGTCGTCGAATGGATACGTCGGTCTCGCGCAAGGTTCGCGGGGCGACAAGGTCAAGGAACTCCAGCAGGCACTGCTCGAGACCGGTCTCACAGTGCGCGGAGGGGCGGACGGTGTCTTCGGCTCGGCGACGCGTTCGGCCCTGGTCATCTTTCAACGCGTCAACGGCATCGGGCAGACCGGCGTACTCACCGCAACTGGGGCGCGCATTCTCGGACTGGGCAGCTCGTCGGGTCCCGTCGGCATTGCCGGGGTTGCGGGGTATCCATCGTTCGGCGAGCACAGCAGCCGCGTGGCCACGCTCCAGAAGGCGCTGATGAATGCGGGCATCAGCGTCCCGGGCGGAGCTGACGGCAAGTTCGGCTCATCGACCGCCGGAGCAGTGATGAACCTCCAACGGCGTCACGGCCTGTCGGTCACCGGCAAGGTCGACCAACGCACGGCCGCCAAGCTCGGGCTCGCACCGTCGGCGGCGCCTGCTCCGGTTTCGTCGGTCAACATCTCGTTCAAGGTCTTCCCGGTTCAGGGCCGCTGCTACTTCGGCGACACGTGGCACGCACCACGTGGTGGCGGCCGGACACACCTCGGAATCGACATCATCGCCAAGGAAGGGAATCTCCTCTACGCCGCCGTGGACGGCGAGGTGAGCAAACAGTATTGGGACCAGCCCGGCTCCCGTGCCGGGAACGGGCTCCGACTCCGCCAGCCCGACGGGACGTACTTCACCTACCTCCACATGCTCGACTTCGCTCCCGGCCTCGAGGTCGGCACCAAGGTCAAGGCGGGCGAAGTGATCGGCTTCGTCGGCAACACCGGCAGCAGCGCGACAGCTCATCTGCACCTCGAGATCCACCCACTGGGCGGCGCCGCGATCAACCCGTACCCCATCGCGAAGGCCGCTGACGCCTGCAGTGTCACCGCGCCGCGGTCGTAGGCGCGGTCGAGTCCGCGTCGTGACCATCGCGCGCGGTCGGAGTGGCGGCGGCATACGATGTCGACACAACAGAATCGCCGTTCAACCCCGATGGGAGAGTCGCCGGCCATCGTGCCGTCGACGCCGAAGGAGCAACCGCCCCGGAATCTCTCAGGCCACCGGACCGTCGGAGTAAGGCAGGCTGGAGAGCGAGACGCACGTCTCCGCCGAAGGGGAAAGCCGCGACAGCGGTGAAACTCTCAGGCATCGACGACAGCAGGGGTACGACCCAACGGAGGCTGTCCCGTGCCGGAATCCATCGCTTCACTGTTCGACGACGACGAGTTCGCGCGGCGTCACATCGGTCCAACGGATGTCGATGTCGACACGATGTTGTCCACGCTCGGCCTCGATTCGCTCGACGAGCTGCTCGGGGAGACCATGCCCCCGGCGATCCGTTCGTCGGGTTCGTCGGATGTCCGGGGGGACGTCGCTGACGACGGCGTCCGTGAAGTCGAGGCGATCGCCCGCCTGCGCGAGCTCGCCGGACGAAACGAGGTGGTGACCAGCCTGATCGGGATGGGCTACCACGGCACGATCACTCCCCCGGTCATCGCCCGCAACGTGCTCGAGAACCCCGCCTGGTACACCGCGTACACCCCGTACCAGCCCGAGATCAGCCA
>JASJHI010000184.1:0-3450 GCA_033791105.1 Acidimicrobiia bacterium
GCGGCTGAGATCAGCACCCATGCGATGTTCCCTGTGTCCATGGAATCGAGACGATAGGCCAGCGCCCGTCGAGCAGTCAGATCCGGACGCGACGATCCCCGGGACCACCTCCACTGGGGAGGGGACCCGGGAATCGTGACGACGAGGTGCGCCCTGCGCCTCGTCCGTGGAGTGCGCCGCAAGTGCCGTCGAGCCGCGCGCAACGTGTCAGATCGCGTCGACGCCCTCCTCGCCCGTGCGGATCCGCACCATGCGCTCGATGTCGGAGACCCAGATCTTTCCGTCTCCGATCTTGCCGGTGGCGGCCGAGGATGCGATCGCCTCGATCACCGCGTCGACGGTCTCGTCGGCGATGACAACTTCGATGCTCACCTTCGGCACGAAGTCGATCTTGTACTCGGCGCCGCGGTACGTCTCGGTGTGGCCGCCTTGGCGTCCGAAGCCGCGAACTTCGCTGACGGTGATGCCGGCGACGCCGGCCGCCTTGAGCGCGTCCTTGACGTCGTCGAGCTTGAACGGCTTGATGATTGCTGTCACGATTTTCATTGGGGTTTGTTCCCTTTCTTCGATTCGTTCGTCTGTGACGTACGTGGCCGGTTCAGACGTGGGCCAAGTCTTCGGTGTAGCCGGACATACCGTGCTCGAGGACGTCGAGACCTTCGATCTCCTCCTCTGCGCTGACCCGCAGTCCGATCGTTGCCTTGAGCACGGCGAACACGGCTGCGCTGGTCGCCGCGACCCAGGCGACGATGATGACGAGCATGATCGCCTGGATGGCGAGCTGCTCGAATCCGCCACCGTAGAACAGCCCGGCGTCCTCTCGTCCGAGGAAGGCGTCGTCGAACTGGGCGAACAGCCCGACCGACAACAGGCCCCAGGCACCGACGACGCCGTGCACGCTGATCGCGCCGACCGGATCGTCGATGTGAATACGGTCGAAGAACAGCACCGAGAAGACGACGATGATCCCGCCGACCGCACCGATGACGATCGACATGCCGGCGTTGACGGCTCCACAGGGCGCGGTGATCGCGACGAGTCCGGCGAGCACGCCGTTGCCGATCATCGCCAGGTCCGGCTTGCCGGCCTTGATCCAGATCGTGGCCGCCGTCGCAAGTCCACCGGCGGCGGCGGCGAGCATCGTGTTGAGGGCAACCGCCATCACGGCACCGTCGGCGGCGAGTTCCGAGCCCGGGTTGAATCCGAACCAGCCGAGCCAGAGAATGAAGACGCCGAGCATCGCGAACGGAATGTTGTGGCCCGGGATCGCCCGAGGCCTGCCGTCGGGCCCGTATTTGCCGATGCGTGGTCCGAGGAACATCGCACCCATCAGGGCGGCGACACCGCCTGTCATGTGGACGATGCCCGAGCCTGCGAAATCGGAGTACACGGCGTCGCCGACGCTCATGTCAGCGATCAGGCCGTTGCCCCAGGTCCAGTGGACGACGACAGGGTAGATGAACCCGGTCATGAGCACCGAGAAGATCAAGTACGAGGTGAACTTCGTCCGCTCGGCCATCGCCCCGGATGCGATCGTCACCGCAGTTGCGGCGAACACGGCTTGGAAGAAGAACACCGTGGCGACGCTGAGCCCGCCATCGGCGGGAATGCCCATGTCCTGGCCGCTGAGGAAGAACGCCTCGTCGCCGATCCACTTCCCGCCGCCGCCGAAGGCGATGGCATAGCCGGTCGCGAAGAATGCGAGCACGCCGACGATCGCGTCAGCGATGTTCTTGGCGAAGATGTTGACGACATTCTTGGCCCGCGTGAGGCCGGCCTCGACGAGGGCGAAGCCGGCCTGCATGAAGAAGACCAGGCAGCCGGCGATGAAAACCCAGATGTTGTCGAGGATGGCCTGGGTGTCGGGGCCTTCCTGGGCCGAGGCCACGGATGGGACGAGGGCGACGATGGCCGCCGCGCCGCCGAGGCCGGAGATGATTCGAAGCGCACGTTTGCGCACAGGTCCTCCAAGGGGTTGGGGGGATTGGGATGGATGGAGTGTCCGGCGGGCGCCGTTGCCCCGGATCGCTCGGCAAGCTAGATGGACGTCGTTTCCCGCTTGTCGCCGTTCTGTTTCGGGTGTGTGAAACGTGCTCGGAATTATTCGTGCAGTCGCCGCACATCCCGGCGAACTTGACCCGTGGGTCAAGTTCCGGGGCACAATGGGTGGATGGATCTGACCTACCCGCAAGAGGCCGAGGACTTCCGCACCGAGATCAGGGAGTGGCTCCACGAGAACCTTCCCGACGGGTGGTTCGACGAGGGCTTCGAGATGTCCGACGACGATCGAGCGGTGTTCAACCGAGAGTGGCCCGAGAAGCTGTTCGAGGGCGGTTGGATCTGCGCGACATGGCCGCAGGAGTACGGCGGCAAGGGCCTGTCGACGATGCAGGGCGTCGCGCTCGCAGAGGAGTTCGCGAACGCCAAGGCGCCGATGCGCGGCGACTTCTTCGGTGACACGCTGGTCGGCCCGACTCTGCTGCAGTGGGGAAGCGAGGAACAGAAGAAGGAGTTCCTCCCCAACATTCTCAACGGCCGCACGTCCTGGTGTCAGGGATTCTCGGAGCCAGACTCCGGATCCGATCTTGCGAGCCTCAAGACGTCGGCCGTGCTCGACGGCGACGAGTGGGTCATCAACGGACAGAAGGTCTGGACGACCCAGGGCCACCACGCCGACTACTGCTGTCTACTGACGCGCACCGACCCCGACGCGCCGAAACACAAGGGCATCAGCTACATCCTCGTGCCGATGCAGCAGGACGGCATCGAGGTGCGCGGAATCACCCAGCCCGACGGAACGGCCGAGTTCTGCGAGGTGTTCTTCAGCGACGCACGCGCTCCGAAGGAGAATGTTGTCGGCGGCGTCAACGAGGGCTGGAAGGTCGCCAACTCGACACTCGCGTTCGAGCGCGGGCAGAGCGCCACGACCGGCTTTCGCCGCTTCGCCGAGGAATACCGGATTCTCGTCGATGCCGCCACCAAGAACGGTCGCATCGAGGACCCTGACATCCGTCAGCGGCTGATGGAGTTCTACACCAAGTTTCAGATCCTGCGCATCAACGGCCTGCGCAACCTCACGTCGACGCTCAACGACTCCAAGGACAGGGGCACGATCACGCTCGGCGCGACCAACAAGCTGTTCTGGTCCGAGATGCACCAACGTGCGATGGAGCTGGCGATCGACGTCTACGGAGCCGACTCGATGCTGGTCGACGCTGGGCCCGACTCGGGCAGCTGGCCTGGCGCCGGGCGGGACAAGTTGCGTGAGGGCTATCCCGTCAGCCCGATGATGTCGTCGTTCTTCTTTTCCCGCTCCGAGACGATCTGGGGTGGCACGAGCCAGATCCAGCGCAACATCGTCGGCGACCGGGTGCTCGGGCTTCCCAAAGAGCCCACGCCGCCGCAGGCCTGACATCTATCGGCGGGGCGACGAGCGCCGCCAGCAACCCG
>JASJHI010000185.1:0-9872 GCA_033791105.1 Acidimicrobiia bacterium
CAGTGGCTCCTCGACTGCGAGTTCGTCGGGTTCCCGACGAACGGAGCGACCCGCGCCGCCGTGGGCGACGCGGGTCACAATCCGGCGTTCATGTCTGCCGCGAGCCATGCCCGAGAGCGACTGCACCTTGTTGATGACCACTCCGCCCTCGAGGCCGGCGTTCTCGGCGATCTGCCTGATCGGCCCGACGAGCGCGGCAGCAACCAGCCGCGCCCCGGTCGCCTCGTCGTCTGGCAGCGTCTTGGCGACGGCTTCGACCGCCGGCTGTGCGCGGAGGAGGGTGACGCCGCCGCCGGCGACCACACCTTCCTCGATGGCGGCCTTGGTGGTCGAGACCGCGTCTTCGATGCGGTGCTTCTTCTCCTTCAGCTCCACCTCGGTGGCCGCGCCGACCTTGAGGACGGCGACACCGCCGGTGAGCTTCGCGAGGCGTTCCTGGAGCTTCTCACGGTCGTAGTCGGAGTCGGTGTTCTCGACCTCGGCCTTGATCTGGTTGATCCGACCGGCGATGTCGTCGGCGTCGCCGGCGCCCTCGACGATGGTCGTCTCGTCCTTGGTGATGAGGATCCGCTTTGCGCTGCCGAGCAGATCGAGGGTGACGTTCTCGAGCTTGAGACCGACCTCCTCGCTGATGACCTGGCCGCCGGTCAGGGTGGCCATGTCCTGGAGCATCGCCTTGCGGCGGTCGCCGAAGCCCGGAGCCTTGACCGCAGCGGCGTTGAGCGTGCCGCGGATCTTGTTGACCACGAGTGTCGCAAGCGCCTCGCCATCGACGTCCTCGGCGATGATCACGAGCGTCCGGCCGGTCTGCATCACGGCTTCGAGTACCGGAACGAGGTCACGGATCGAGGAGATCTTCGACGACACGAACAGCAGATAGGGGTCTTCGAACGACGCCTCCATGCGCTCGGGGTCGGTGACCATGTAGGGCGAGAGGTAACCCTTGTCGAAACGCATGCCTTCGACGAGGTCCATCTCGATGCCGAACGTCTGGCCCTCCTCGACGGTGATCACACCGTCCTTGCCGACCTTGTCGATCGCCGCGGAGATGCTCGCTCCGATCTCGTCGTCGGCAGCCGAAATCGCCGCGACCTGGGCGATCTGCTCTTTCGAATCGACCTCGACAGCAGCGATGCGGATCGACTCGACCGCGGCGGCGACGCCGGCCTCGATGCCGCGCTTGAGGCTCATCGGGTTGGCCCCTGCCGTGACGTTGCGGATGCCTTCGTGCACCATCGTCCACGCGAGCACGGTCGCCGTGGTCGTGCCGTCACCGGCGACGTCGTCGGTCTTCTTGGCGACCTCCTTGACCAGTTCGGCGCCGATGCGCTCGTAGGGGTCGGCGAGGTCGATCTCCTTGGCGATCGAGACACCGTCGTTGGTGATCGTCGGGGCGCCCCACTTCTTGTCGAGGACGACGTTGCGGCCCTTCGGGCCGAGGGTCACGCGGACCGCATCCGCGAGCTGGTTCATTCCGGACTCGAGCGCGCGTCGTGCCTCGGAGTCGTATGCGATCAGTTTGGCCATGATGGGTCCCTTCGTTGGCGGACGTGTACCGGACGTAGTGGCGTACGGCCTTGGCACTCTACGGGCGAGACTGCCAGCCGGACAACCAGTCGACGACAACCGGCGAACGACAACCGGCGAACGCGGTCAGTTCGAGTCGACGGCGCCGTGGCGGCCGGCACCGTCGTGAAAGCGCTGCGCACCTTCACGGGTCTCACCACTGCGGATCGTTTCCAGACCGAGCACGGTCTCGCGCTCCAGCGCACGACCGAGATCGAGGCTCCACTGCTCGTAGGTCGAGCGACGATCCGAGCGCACGCAGCGCTGGGGCAGTGCTGCAAGTTCCTGTGCCAGCGCGCACGCCGAGTCGAGAGCCGCCCCCGGCTCGACGACCCTGTTGACCAGTCCGATGCGTTCGGCCTCGGCACCATCGACCCCGCGGCCGGTGAGGATCATGTCCGACGCCCGCGAATGGCCGATCAGACGAGGCAGGCGGATCGTGCCGCCGTCGATCAGCGGAACGCCCCAACGCCGGCAGTACACCCCGAAAACGGCGTCCGCAGCCGCGACGCGCAGATCACACCAGCACGCGAGCTCGAGGCCGCCGGCCACGGCGTGGCCCTCGACGGCGGCGACGACCGGCTTGTCGAGCAACAGTCGGGTCGGCCCCATCGGGCCCAATCCACCGACGATCTCGTCGGCCGGGAGATCGATCACCGCATTGCCGTCACCGGAGGAGATCGCGTGCAGGTCGGCCCCGGCACAGAACGTCCGGTCGGCGCCGGTGAGGACGGCGACCGACAGCGACTCGTCCGCATCGAAGTCGACAAAGGTGTCGTAGAGCACCTGCGCGGTCGCACCGTCGACCGCGTTGCGGACCTCGGGTCGATCGATTGTGACGACCCTGACGGCGCCATGATCCTCGATGCGGACGGTCATGTCGGTGCCGCGCGCGCGATCAGCCCCCGGCGACGGCCGGGATGATCGACACGGTCACGCCGTCGGACACCTCGGTGGAAAGTCCGCCGAGGTACCGCACGTCATCGTCGTCGACGAACACGTTCACGAACTTGCGGAGGTCGCCGGACTCGTCGAGGAGCCGATCTCCCATGCCCGGGTGCTCCGCGTCGAGCGCTTTGATCACATCGCCGAGAACGCCGGGCTCGATCGACACCTGGCGGTCGCCACCGGTGAGCGGGCGCATAGTGGCGGGGATCCGGATCGTGACGGCCATAGCGGAAAGGGTACCGGCGGAATCTCTACCTGCGAGGTCAGGTATGGGGCTCACGTCCGGGAGTTGGGCAGTACTCTGCGGCGGTGTCGATCCGCCCGGCCATCGCGCACCGCACCCCACAGCGAGTCGAGCGCGTCGTGGCGGCACCGGACAAGTTCAAGGGCACCGTGAGCGCGCAGACGGTTGCCGAGGCGATCGGCCACGCATGCTGGGAACTCGGCATCGAGTGTGTCGAGGTGCCGATGGCCGACGGCGGTGACGGTCTGCTCGAAGTGCTCGGCGGTGCGAACCGCTCCACGACAGTGACCGGCCCACTCGGCGACCCGGTCGTCGCACCGTGGCGGATGGCTGGTGACACTGCGGTGATCGAGATGGCACGGGCGAGCGGCCTCGACCTGCTCGGCGGCGCCGAGCACAACGATCCCATGGGGGCCACGACCACCGGCACAGGTGAACTGATCGACCACGCACTCGACGCCGGCGCCCGCCGGATCATCGTCGGCCTCGGTGGCTCTGCAACGACCGATGGAGGGTTCGGGGCGATCCGCTCGATCAGTGCCATCGCCCGCCTCCGCAATGTCGAACTGATCGCGGCGTGTGACGTCACGACACGGTTCGGCGATGCCGCGGCCGTCTACGGGCCCCAGAAGGGGGCATCACCGGCGCAGGTGAGAATGCTCGGACGGCGACTCGCGCGGCTCGAGCAGATGTTCGTCGAGGACTTCGATACCGACATCCGCGAGATCGATGGCGGTGGCGCTGCCGGCGGTCTCGGCGGAGCGCTCTCCGCGCTGGGCGCGAGACTCGTCCCCGGCTTCGAGCTGGTCGCCGACGAACTCGATCTGTATGACCATCTCGCCGGCACCGACCTCGTCGTGACCGGCGAGGGCCGACTCGACGACACGAGCTTCAGTGGCAAGGTCGTCGGCGGCGTCGAGGGCATCGCCCGCGAGGCCGGTGTGCCCACCGCCGCGATCGTCGGCACCGTCGCCGACGATCTCGATCGGTCCCGACACCCCGACCTCGTGGTGTACTCGCTCGTCGAGGAGTTCGGCGAGCAGCGGGCCTTCGCCGAGACCAAGCGCTGCATCGAACTCGCGGCCCGCGCCCTCCTCACCCCCCGCTGACCCGAAACTTGCGCACAGGATCGCGCTCAGCGGGAACACCCGCACAAGTTTCGGGTGGGGATGGCGGTTTCGGGAGGAGGTTGAGTCAGCCGGTGGTGCTGGTGGGGGCGACCTCGGGGGAGCCGGAAGGATCGGGGGAGGTGCCGGTCGACGTGGTGTCGTCCGCGGCTGTGAGTTCCTCGATGGTCTTGTCGGCCTCGTTGTTGCCGAGCATCAGCAGGACACTGCCATCACCCATCGTGCCGTCGTCGGTCGGCGGAGGTGTCGGGACGGCCTCGACGACCAACCCGCCCAGAAGGACACCGACGGACTCGGCAACCGCCCGGGCGGCCGCGACCGAGGTGTCGTAGTACACGATGCTCTCGTCGAGCGTCTCGCCGGCGTTCACAGGATCACCCATGGTGAAGCCGGCCGCCTCGAGCGTCTTCGTCATGCGGCCCGCGGACCCGCCGACCGTGTTGGCGTTGGCCACGACGACGGTCGCACCCTCGGTGACGGGCGTGAAGACGGTGGTGGTCGGTGCGATCGTGGTGCTGCCGATCGGGTCGATCGTGGTGCTCACGACGTCGACCGCTTCGCCCGACGCTCCATCGGAGGCGACGCCACCGGAGTCGTTGTCATCGGTGATGTTGCGCAGGATGAGGAAACCTGCGATGACCGCGACGACCGCGAGCACGATCGACAGGGTCGACCCGACGGGCGAACCGCCGACACCTTGCCGCGGGCTGCGCCGAGTGCCCTGACCTCCGGTCGGATCTTCGTTGGTCATGCGTGCTGCCCTTCTCCTCCGCCGGCCGACGCCACGTCGGCCTGACGAGCCTTACGGGCTCGGAGACGCAGCCGCTTCAGACGACGAACCACGAGCGGGTCGTGGTCGATCGCGGCTGGATCGTCGAGCACCCTTGTCAGCTCTACATGGTATTCCGCCGGCGAGCACTGGAAGCGCGCGCGGATGACCATGTCGCGGGGATCGTCGTTGTTCCACCAGGAGCGCTCGAAGTCGAGCATGGCGGCATGACGTTCGCTCAGCATCGCCCACAGCCTGGCCTGCACGAACAGGCGATTACAAGCACCCTGACCAGGAAGTCCGACCAGCATGCCCGGCCGTCGTGCCCGACCCGCGTCCCGGCCGGCATCCGAGGACCCGCCGCGCAACGGTAGATTCGGGTCCCGTGGAGGATCGACCGTTCATGATCGGCGTCGCCGGAGGCAGTAGCTCCGGCAAGACCACGATCGTCGAGCGGTTGGTCGAACTGATCGGCGAGGAACACCTGTCGCGGATCGAACTCGACTCGTACTATCTCGATGCCGGCGACGAACCGCTCGAGGAACGTCGGAAGATCAACTACGACCATCCGGACGCCTTCGACTGGCCGCTGCTCAACGATCACATCGCGGCGCTGGCGAACGGAGCCTCCGTGCCCGTGCCGATCTACGACTACACCCTCTACAACCGCACCGGCGACACCCGCATCGTCGCGCCTGCCCAGGTCGTGGTCGTCGATGGAATTCTCGTGCTCTGGGACCGAGCGCTGCGCGACCGGTTCGACCTCAAGATCTTCATCGACACAGCGGCCGATGTCCGGCTGATCCGCCGTGTGCAGCGCGACGTGGCCGAGCGCGGCCGCACACCCGACAGCGTGATCGAGCAGTACCTCGACACCGTGCGCCCGGCCCACGAACGGTTCGTCGAACCGAGCAAACGGCACGCCGATGTGATCATTCCCGAGGGTGGACTCAACCGCCCCGCGATCGAGATGCTGCTCGCTCGCGTCCGCGAACTCACCTGACGACGCACGCCGTCAGGTGCCGCTCGTCCGGTCGACCGACAGCCCTGCCCGCCACACCTGCGCGATCCGGACGACCGCCTCGTGATCGACGCGAGGGTCTCCGTCGAGCGCCACGATGTCCGCGTCGGCACCGGGTATCAAGCGACCCTTGCCGGAGGCGGCGACCGCGTCCGCTCCACCTGCGGTCATCGCACGTAGTGCCTCGGCCTCCGTCATCCCGAGACCGACGAGTTGGTCGAAGGCGTACGGCATGACGTCGTGTGGTTTCCACACGTTGATCCCTGCATCGGAACCGACGACGACTGCTCCGCCCGCGCGATGGACGTAGCCGTCCGCCTCTCGCGCGCGGCGGCCCGCCTCCTCCCACACGGGTGGATACCGAGCTCCCGGCAGCCGGCCGAGCGTCGCCGAGATCGCTGTGGGCGACGCGGCGAGGTCATCGAGCAGCTCCGGGGGCGCGGCCGACACCATCTCCTCGGTCATGAACGTGCAGTGCTCGATCGTGTCGACGCCGACGTCGACGGCAATACGGATCCCCTCGACACCGTGTGCGTGAGCGGCGACCGGAAGACCGAGCCGGTGGGCCTCGTCGACCACCAACCGGACGTCGTCCTCGCCGAACTGCGCCTTCCACAGCGGAAAGGTCGGGGTCAGCGCTCCGCCGGTGACCATCATCTTGACGACATCGCATCCCCGCTCGGCGCGTTCACGAACCGCGGCGAACAGCTCGTCGGGGCCGGCGCATTCGCCGCCGAGGTACCAGCAGTGACCCAACGGCTGCGTGATCGGCGGACCCGCGGCAAGGATCGTCGGCAGCTCGGGATCGTCTCGGAGACCGAGCGTCACGAAGGAGCGGTCGCCGAGGTCGCGCAGGGTCGTGACCCCTCCGAGCAGGGCAGTGCGCGCTGACGCTCGCGCTCGAACAGCGAGCGCCTCGTCGTCAACTCGCGAGACCTGTTCGTCGAGCGTTCCCACGCCGTCGAAGCAGAGATGCTGGTGGCAATCGACCAGGCCCGGTAGCACGGTCACACCAGCGAGCTCGACGACCCGATGCGCCTCACGCAGCGATTCGGGGATCTGCTCGCCGACCGCCACGATCGCGCCGCCGCTGACGAGTACCGTCGGCCGATCGACGAACCGCTCACCGTCGAAGACGGCATCCGCAGCGATCCCCCAGATCGCCCCCGACTTCCCCGACTCCCACGGCGTCGCCTGCACGATCACGAACCGTAGTCGTCGGCCTCGCTGTCGATCAGCGAGCGCAGCGACACGATCGCCCGCTGGGCGACCTCCCCGCGTGGAATGTGTCGTGCGGACGATGCGACCGCATCGGCGCGCTCGCCGAGCCGATCGCGGCACTCGTCGATCAGTTCGTCCTGGAGTGCGGCAGCGTGGTGGTCGGCGACAACGGGCGCCTGCGCATCGTGCTCCGCGGCCAGCAGGATCGTCAACCGCGTCTCGTCATCGAATTCGCCGGGGATGTCGGCAACATTCCGGAGGGTCGTCCACAGCTGTGGCCAGGTACCGGTCCGCAGCCAGCGATCGATCAGCTCGATGTACGACTCGGCTGCGGCGACCACGTCACCGTCCTCGACGAGCAGCGACACGAGGGTGACCTGTGTCACCCCAGCGGTGAACCATGTCTCGTGCTCCGTCGCGAGCGCGACCGCTCTCTCGAGCAACTCACGGGCGGCTGGATCGCGCGCGATCTTCGCGACCTCTCCGGAGATGAAGTAATACGCGATCTCGACCTGCACCGGGGTAGCGGCACCGAGTGTCGCGCCGACGACCCCGAGCAGCTCCCACGCCCGGTCGATGTTTCCCTGGTAGCCGGCGCACAGCGCGGCGTAGCAGTGTCCGCGCATCGTGCCGATGCGCTCATCCATCGCGAGCCAGTGCTCCGCCGCCGAGGCGGGGTCGCCCGCGAAGAGCGACGCCATCGCCAGCGCGTGCTCCGCGCGTCCGACCGGCCAGTCGTCGGCGGCGAGATCGATCACCTCGCGGGCGAGTCGGCTCGCCTCGTCGAGTTCGCCGCGGTTGCGCGCACCGGCGGCGGCAACGGCGAGCGCCTCCGACCGGAGCACAGCGTCGTCAGGGAGCGTCATCGAGGCGAGTTCGTCGATCCAGCCCCACACCTCGGCGAGGCACGCCTCCTCGGTGAACGACAGCAGACCCGCTGAGATCGAGATCAGCGCATCGGTCTCGCCACGCGCGATGAGTACTTCGCGAGCCGCGCGGATGTTGGGGATCTCGGTACGAATCCGACCGTAGGATCGCGTCGAGTCACCCGGCTTCCACACCGCTCGCTCGCCGGCTGCCAACCGGATTGCGTGCTCGACCAACATCGACTCGGGTGCCAGATCGGTCCCCGACTCGCCGCCCGCGCCGAGCCCGAGCGAGACCGAACGTTCGATGGCGAAGTCGTGGACAGTCTCGAGCATGTTGTACCGCGCGCCGAGGGCTGTCTCGCGGCGGATGAGCATCGACGTGTCGACGAGCTGGGTGACGATCTCGGCCGGCAGGGCATCGTGTTCGACGAGATGACACAGTTGCTCGAGATCGCTGAACTCGAGGCCCGCAGGGAACCTGGCAAGACACGACAGCATCCGCTGCGCGTCGAGCGTCAGGCGTTCGAACGACCACTCGATCGTCGACCGCAGACTGTGGTGCCGGTGATCCGCATTACCGCGTAGGGCGTGCACCACGTCGAGTTTGCTGCCGAGGCTGGCGATGAGCTCGGGCAGACCGAGCGGACCGATTCTGCTGGCCGCGAGTTCGACGGCGAGCGGCAGGCCGTCGAGCGCGGTGCACAGCCTGACGACGTCGTCAACGTTGTCTCCGTCGATCGCGAACGATGGATCGGATCGCTGGGCGCGGGCGACGAAGAGTTCGACCGCCGGGCCGAGATCCTGTCCGGTCGGCGCGGACGCCCAATCGATCGCGCCTCCGGCAGCCGTGATCGGGAGCGTGCCGAGCCGACGAACGCGTTCGGGTGCGATGTGCAGCGGTTCTCTGCTGGTCGCCAGGATCGACAGCTGCGGGGCACGGATGAGCAGTTCGCCGATCACCTCGGCGATGGCCTCGAGAACATGCTCGCAGTTGTCGATGATCAGCAGTCGGTCACCGGTCGCCAACCATTCGGCGCACGCCTGGATCACGTCGGAGCCGGTCTGCACGTCGACCCCGAGCATCGTGGCCAGCGCGGAGCGCACGTCGCTCGGGTCGCGCACGCCGTCCAACGCGATGAACACGATCGATCGATCCGGCGTCGAGCCGGTCGCGTCGGCCCAACGGCGTGCCACCTCGATCGACAGTCGTGTCTTGCCCACGCCACCCGGTCCCACGAGCGTGACGACGGATCCCTCGCGAAGCACCTCGAGTACTGCCGTTAAGTCGGCGTCGCGCCCGATCAGCGGGTCGGGGGCGTGCGGCAATGCGACCGAACCATCGAACGCGGCCGCCGCGTCGCCGGTGTCGACCGCGGCGGGTGCCTGAGGGGTATGCCCCGACCGGTCATGGGCGAGAGTCGGCGTAGGAACGAACTGATAGCCGCGCCCGTGCACGGTGCGGATGTAGCGCTGGGTCTTGCCGTCGTCACCGAGCGCCTGTCGAGCGGTCTTGATCCGCGAGGTGAGTGCAGAAAGCGACACGAATTGGTCGCCCCAGACCTCGTCGAGCAGCTCTTCGCGCGAGACGAGCCGGTCGGCGTTGGCCACGAGATGTGTGAGGACGTCGAACACCTGCGGCTCGATGTGTATCTCCTCGCCGTCGCGGCGCAGAACATGTGCCGGCCCGTCGATCTCGAAGTCGTCGAACCGGTAGCGCGCACCGGTCGGCTCGGTGGACGCGAGCGGCGGGAAATCCGAAAAGCCGAGCTGATGGAGGCGCATCGGGACATCGACGCCGCGCAACGCGTGGCTACCAAGGTCGGTGATGTCGGCTGTGTGGGCAGCGGTGGCCGCCGCGTCGGTGAGGAGTATCTGGCCACCGTTGGACAGCGCGGCGACGCGCGCCGCGACGTTGACGGTCGGTCCGAAGTAGTCGCCGTCACGCAGTTCGGCGTCGCCGACGTGCAAGCCGATCCGCACCGACAGTTCGGGACCGGGCCACGTCGCTCGGCCGAGGTAGTCCTGCGCGTCCGCAGCCGCTGCGACTCCGTCGGCGGCGCGGTCGAAGGCTGCAGAGAACGCATCGCCCGCCGTCGTGAAGACGAAC
>JASJHI010000186.1:0-21393 GCA_033791105.1 Acidimicrobiia bacterium
GCACCCACTCGGGGTAGTTGCGCATCGAGATCCCGACCCGATCGCCATGCGCCACGCCGTAGTCGTTGGTCAAGACGTGCGCGATCAGCGAGGCCCGTGACCATGCCTGCGCGTAGGTGATCCGTTCGTCGTCGTAGACGAAGAACTCAGCCCCGCTGCGCGCGTCGGTGTAGAGCTCGCGCAGTGTCTTGGGTGCGTCGGCAAACCAACGACAGGGCTGACCCTCGACGTCGACCTCGACGAGTTCGTACGGGCCGCCGGGTTCGGTGAGCGTGGCGATCGCCTCGTCACGGGTCATCATCGGTCTAGCTCCTGCCGCGACCGCGTCGTGGATTCCATCCGCACCATCGTCGTCGGTGGCGACCTCCTGAACCCGATCGAAGATGAAGACGAGCTGCGGGCCGAGAACGATCCACCAGGGAGTCCGTCCCGCCGCTCGGGCGTTCACGATGCCGGGTTCGGCGGCACGACCTCCGTGGGCTCGACGGGCTCGACGCGTTCGAGGATCCACAGTGAGCCGAGCGCGATGAGCGTCCCGAAGGCCCATCCGCCGACAACGTCGGCGGGCAGGTGCACCCCGTGTGTGATCCGGGCAACACCGACCAGACCGGCGACCAGCGCGGGCACCCATCTCCATCGTCGCGGCAGCACCACCATCACCATCACGGCGGTCGACGCGGCGACCGCGCTGTGGCCCGAGACGTAGCCGAGACCGGTGCCGTCACCCTCCCGGACATCGAGGTGCGGGAGGTAGCTCAGTGGGCGGTCCCGCTCGACGAACTGCTTGACCCCCTTTGCGCCGAACCAGGTGACGACACCGGACACCGCGGTCGCGGCCGCCAACCATCGGTCCCGCGCGAACACGGCGATTCCGACAGCCACGATGATCGGACCACCCAGCGTCCCGAACTGCATCACCGGATACAGCGCCGTCGCGATCCAATCGGCGGCGCTGTTGATCCACTCGGTCAGGTCGAGTTCCCACTGCGGCACCGGATCCTGCACGGCGATCGCGTACGACGTCCCGAGGGCCGCCGCCGAGATCGCTGCCGCCACTCCCGGGTGGCCGAGCGAACGAAGACGCTGTGACACACCCGAACCATATGCACCGGTGTGCCACGATGGAGCCACGGCGGGCAGACGATCCAGCCGCACCGCACGTGACCTCCGCCGACTCCCCCGCCACCGTCGACAATTCCGACGACTCGATCATCGAGCCACCCGTCGATGAGTTGCCGGGCGAGATCGTCGGCAGCGGCGCGACCGAGGAGGTGATCCGACGCTACGTCCGGTCGCCGGAGGACGTGCTGCGCCTCGTGGTGTTCGCCACCGTCACGTTGACGCTGCTCGCGCTCGCCACCTGGGTCGAGGACTCGATCGTCGGTCTCGAGCGCGACCTCATCGAACTCTTCGGGTTCGTGACACCGGCAATCGAGCGAGTGCTCCACGGGACGGTCGAGGTGATCGTTGTCGTCGCAACGCTGCTCGTCTGGCTCGTGCCGCTCGTCACCAAGCGCTACCGACTGTTCGGCTACATCATCAGCGCGTCGCTCGTGGCGAGCGTGCTGATGTCGGCCGCCCACTGGTTCGTCGACCGAGAGGTCGGTTCGCTCGCCGTGAACGAACTCGCCGCACGAGCGGGCATCACGACGGACGTCGGCAGCGGCATCGTCGGTCTCGCTCAATTGGCTGCGATCTTCATCACGGTCGGCCCGTTCGTATCTCGATCCTGGCGTCGCGCCGGCGCCGTCACGATGGCCGTTGTCGTTCTGCTCCGCCTGCTCGTCTCGTCCGAGCTGCCCTCCGACATCGTCCTCGCGCTCCCTCTCGGAGCAACCTGTGGTGCTGCCGTGTTGCTCGCGTTCGGTCGTCCCGATCGCACGCCGACCCTCGGTGCGATCGCCGCCGCGCTCGGTGATGCGGGGCTTCCAGTTGACGGTGTCCATCCCGCGTCGGTCGATGCCCGCGGGTCGACCCCGTACTTCGCGACACTCGGAGACGGCACCGGTCTGTTCGTCAAGGTCCTCGGCGCACAACAGCGCGCCGCCGACCTCCTGTTCCGTTTCTACCGCATGCTGCGATTCAAGGACGTCGGTGACGGACGACCGTTCTCATCGCTCCGACGCACCATCGAGCACGAGGCGCTGGTCGCGCTCCTCGCCCGCGACGTCGGCATCCGCACGCCGCGTCTGCGCGGCGTCGTCGATGTCGGTGCCGACTCGATGCTGCTCACTTACGAGATGCTCGATGGCACCTCTCTCGACGGGCTGCCCGACGATGCGGTCACCGACGCGATCATGCGCGAGATCTGGGAGCAGGTGGCCCTGATGCGACGCCACCGCATCGCGCACCGCGACCTACGCCTGGCCAACATCTTCATCGCCTCCGGCGCGACGGACGGCGAGATGGCGTGGATCATCGACTTCGGCTTCTCCGAAGTCGCCGCCGCGGGCGATCTTCTCGACGCCGACGTCGCGCAGCTCCTGGCGTCCCTCGGGGTCGTCGTCGGGCCCGACCGGGCGGTCACCACCGCCGTCGAAGTGCTCGGGCCGGACGCTGTCGGCGCCTCGCTGCCGCGACTGCAGATGACCGCGCTGAGCGGCGCGACCCAGACCGCACTCAAGCAACACAAGGGCCTCCTCGACGAACTCCAGTCGGAGGTCATGTCCCAGTGCCACGTGGCCGACGTCGACTTCGTCCCGCTCGAGCGAATCAGCAAGGGCATGGTCGTCACCATCGCGGCGCTCGCCCTCGCCACCTATTTCCTGCTGCCGCAGCTCGCGGACCTCCCCGGCATCATCGACCAGATCGGCGAGGCGAACTGGGGATGGACACCGCTGATCATTCTCGCCTCGATGGTGACCTACGCCGCTGCCGCGATGGCGCTGGCAGGAGCGGTACCGAATCGTCTCGCCACGGGCCCACTCCTCATGGTCTCGCTCGGTTCATCGTTCGCGAGCAAGCTCGCGCCGGCCGGTCTCGGTGGCATGGCGCTCAACGTCCGCTTCCTCCAGAAGCAGGGAGTCGATCAGACCGTCGCGGTGTCCGGCGTCGGCCTCGACACCGTGGCCGGCCTCGCAGGTCACGCGAGCCTCATCGGGATCTTCATCGTGTGGGCCGGCCGCGATGCCTTCGGCAGCTTCTCGCTGCCGGATCCGAAGTGGTTCGTGATCGCGATCATCGCCACGGCCCTCCTGTTGTTGATCGGCCTGGCGATCAAGCCGGTCCGCAGAATGGTGATCGAGAAGCTGCTCCCAATCCTCGCCAAGGCATTCGACGGCGTCGGCGCGGTGCTCCGCCGACCGGGCAAGGTCGCGATGCTGCTCGGCGGCTCGATGCTGCTCACGTTCGCCTATCTCACGACGCTCTATTTCAGCATTGCGGCCTTCGGCGGCGGCCTGCCATTCGCCACGGTCGGTGCAGTGTTTCTCGTCGGTTCGGCGGTGGCCCAGGCCGCGCCGACGCCAGGAGGCCTCGGGGCGCTCGAGGTGGCGCTCATCGCCGGGCTCAAGGCCGCCGGGCTCGACGCCGAGGTCGCGGTGCCGGCGGTGTTCCTCTACCGCTTGTTCACGTTCTGGCTCCCCGTCGTGCCCGGCTGGCTCGCGTTCACCTGGCTCCAGCGCAACCAGTACGTCTGACGCATCGCAACCTCACCGATCGAGATGTCAGGTGGGGCAGATCCGGCAGCTGCCGTAGACGTCGATGGTGTGGCCGCGGGGGACGAACGCCTCAGCACGGCCGAGCAAGTCCAGCGCGGCCTCGAGCGCGACCTCGATCTCGGGGTCGAACACGACATCGCGGATCGAACCGCAGGACTCGCAAATCATGTGGTGGTGGTGCTCGGTCAATTCCTCGGCGAGCTCGTAGCGTGCGTGGTCACCGCCATGGGCGAGTCGCCGCACGACACCCGCTCGCTCCATCAGCGAGAGATTGCGGTATGCCGAGCTGAGCGCAAGGTCGCCCGACAGTTCGAGCAGCTCGGGAAGGGTCACCGGCCCGCCCGCAGATCGCAGGCTGTCGACGATCGTGCGGCGCCCCCGCGTATACCGCAGATCGTGTTCGCCGAGTCGCTCATTGATCGCCCGGTCGAGTTCGGATGTGACGTTCATCGCAGGATCCACGCTACTGCCGCGACATCACAGGATCGACGGACCGGTCAGCCGCTCGAACCGCTCGGCATCGATGTTCCGGCCCGAAATGATGATGCCGACCCGTAGGCCGCGCCACCGGTCCGGGTCGGCCGACAGGAGGCGATCGAGCGCGGCGACTCCGACGGCCCCGCTCGGCTCGATCCGGTGCCCGAACACGTCTTCGAAACGGCGCATGGCTTCCACGATGTCGAGCTCGCCGACGGTGACCACCTCGGAGACCAGCCGCCGGTTGATCGCGAACGTCCGCTCGCCCGGGATCGTCACGGCGAGGCCGTCGGCGATCGTCGCCGGCGCCGGGATCGCGATGCGTTCGCCTGCGACGAACGAGCGCTGCGTGTCGTCGGCGAGTTCGGGTTCGACGCCGATCATCCGGCATCCCGGCGACACGGCGTGGGCGACGGATGCGCACCCTGCCATCAGTCCACCGCCGCTCATCGGCACGAGGAGCACATCGAGCGTCCCGACCTCGTCGAAGAATTCGAGCGCCGCAGTGCCCTGGCCGGCTTGGACGAGCGGATCCTCGAATGGATGCACGAACGTCGCACCGACCCGACGCGCGTGGGCCCGCGGCGCGGCCTCGCGATCGGGAACCGCGCGTTCGAACGTGACAACTGTGGCGCCGAACCCCTCGATCAGGTTGCGTTTGGTCTCGGGCGTGTCGGCTGGGATGTAGATCGTGGCGGCGATGCCCAGCAGTTCGGCCGCGCACGCCACGGCTGCACCGTGGTTGCCCGACGACACTGCGACCACTCCATGTTCTCGTTCGGTTGCGGGGATGTGCCACAACCGGTTGAACGCGCCGCGGAACTTGAACGACCCGGTCCGCTGCAGCGCCTCGACTTTGTGGAAGGTCACTCCCCCCGGTGGATCGAAGGCGGGGTCCGTCAACACCGGCGTCTCATCGGCCACATTCCTGATCGTCGCTGCAGCACGTCGGACCTCGCCGAGTTCGATTGTCATCCGAGACGCGCCCTTCGCGCCCGTCCGACGGCCTCGGCCGTCTCGACGGCGACGAGCACGACGAAGAACTGCGCGACCGCGACCGCGGCCACGGTCGCGGAGGCAGCGGTCTCGGCGTGGTAGCTGATCGTCAAGCCGAGCACCACGGCGAGCCATCCGAAGACCACCGCCAACCCCATCGCCGCAGGGATGCGCTTCACGAGCAACACGGCCGTCGCCGGCGGCGCAACGAGCAGGCCGAACACCAGCAGGGTGCCGACGATACGAAATGTCGAAACGATCGAGAGCGCGAGCAACGTCAACATCGCGGCGTGCGCCACACCCGGGCGCAGGCCGAGGAGTGCCGCCTTGTCACGGCTGACCGCCAAGGCGACGAACGAGCGGTGACCGAGTGCCAGCCCAACACTCGCGACGATGAGCGCGCCGACGCCGAGCCACAGGTCGGCGTCGCGCACGCCGAGGATGTCGCCGAACAGGAACGATGTGAGTTCGCCGGCAAACGTGGGCTCGCGGCTGATGATGACCACACCGAGTGCGAGCATCCCGACGAACAGCAACCCGATCGCCGTGTCGTCGGACAGCCGCGTTGTTCGATGGACCGTGTTGATGCCGACGACCATGACGAGCGCGCTGAGGACGGCTCCGAGAGTGACATCGAAGCCCCAGATCACTGCCAATGCGATTCCGGGCAGCACGCCGTGCGCCATTGCGTCGCCGAAGAAGGCGAGTCCTCGAAGGACGACCCAGGTCCCGACGAGCGCGGTGATCGTGGCCGCGAGCAGACCGCCGAGCAGCGCCCGGCGCGTGATCTCGGAACCGAAGGCATCGGTGAAGAGGTCGAACACGGCAGACCGATCGGCTCAGCGCGCCCCCAACGCTTCAGCAATACGTTCCGCATCGAATCGCATCATCGCAAGATACGTCTCGGCACCGGATCCTGGCTCGCCGAGACTGCCGGTGTACAGCTCGACGACAGCGACGCGCTCTCCGTCGATGTCACCGACCTCTCTCGCCAGCGCCTCGGCCAACCGCACCGAGTGCGTCGACTCCGCGAAGACGACGGGGACCCCGGCGTCGCGAACCGCGTCGGCGAGTTGCTCGAGACCGGCCGCGGACGACTCGGCCGACGTCGCCATCGAGGGGATGATCGTGCCTACGATCTCCAGGTCGTAGCGGTCGGCGAACATCTCGAACGAGTCGTGATTGGTGACCATGAGCCGACGGTCGTCAGGGATCGGCTGGAGCGTCCGGCCGATCTCGTCGTCCAGCAATGCCAGTTCGGCGACGTAGGCGTTCACGCTCAGCGAGAGCGCTTCGCGGTCTTCGACGAGCGGAGCGAGGTCGGCCGCGAGAGCCTCCACGATGGCGACCACGTTCGTCGGGTCCATCCAGATGTGAGGGTCGTCGAGACTCCCCACTTCGACGTGGTCCCCGGCCACGAAGACATCGGTGTTGGCGGCAACCGCGTCGATCACATCGACCATCGCCGCCTCCAGGCCTCGCCCGTTCGTGACCAGTAGATCGGCTCGCTCCATCGTTTCGGCCTGGCGCGCAGAGAGCGCGAATTCATGTGGGTCGGCTCCAGGGGGCATGACGACCTCCACGTCGACGACGTCGCCGACCACCTCGATGACGATGTCGCCGAGCAGGCCCGTGGTGACGGCGACAAGTGGTTGCTCGTTCACGCCGGTCGCCGGTGTGTCGTCCGACGCGGCGGTTCCGCCCGCGCATCCCGCGGCCATGACCATCAAGAGAATGAGACTCTTTCTCATAACGATATGATACGGGCATCGCCGCACTCACCGCAACCAGTACGACCACGATCAAGATGCGGCACGTGAAGGTCGAGCGCGGACGCGAGGTCGTCCTCGCGGTCGAGCAACTCGACATCGGCACCGGCGTAACGGCAATCGTCGGACCGAACGGCTCCGGCAAGTCGACGCTGCTGCACGCGATCACCGGTCTGCTGCGCGTGTCCGGCACCGTCGACGTACTCAGCCGGGCCCCGAGCGACGTCCGCGGCCGAGTCGCCTACGTCCTGCAGACCCAACACGCCTCAGAACATCTGCTGGTCACCGCGCGCGAGGTCGTCACGCTCGGACGAGCCCCCTCGCGGGGGCCGTTTCGGCCGCTCACCGCAACCGATCGCGCCGCGGTCGACGACGCGATGGCGCGGCTGGAGATTTCCGACCTCGCGGGCCGCCACCTCGCCGACATGTCCGGTGGCCAGCGACAGCGCGTCTTCGTCGCGCAGGGGCTGGCACAACGCGGGGACATCCTGCTGCTCGATGAGCCAGTTGCCGGACTCGACATCGCCTCGACCCAGCGCATCCGTCAGGTCATCGCGGAGGAGCGAACAGCCGGGCGGACGGTCGTCGGCGCGACGCACGACCTCGGTGATGCCGCACGTGCCGACCGAGCCGTGTTGCTCGACCGCAGGGTGATCGCCGCGGGGTCACCAGCCGATGTGCTGACTCCCGAGCACCTGCGCACCGCGTACGGAGCGCGCGTCCTCGACCTCGGCGGCGGATCCCTGGCGGTCGACGACGGCGCCCACCATGACGACCACGAGCACCATCACCATGAGCACCGGCCCACAGAGCACAGGGACGCAGAGCGCAGGGACGAGCCGACGTAGCGAGACCGCGCGCCAGGTGAACCGTCAGATCTGCGGCGTCAGGACGAAGCGCCGCGGGTCTCGCGTGTCAGTGTTCGATCGAGGATGCCGAGCCTGGAGCGCACTGCGGGCTCGCCGGTCGCAGCCACGACGTCGAAGATGTCGGCAGCGTCGGCTCTGATCGGCCGCTGCACTTCGATGCGTTCACTCATGCGCGCATCCTCGCACACACATTCGGAACACCGACCGTTCTCCGCGAGGATGCAGGTATGACAGCGACTGACCCGCCCGTCGTCGAGGTGTTCTCCGATGTCACCTGCCCCTTCGCCCATGTCGGGCTCCGACGCGTCACCGAGGAATTGGTGGCGCGTGACACCGGCATCGACGTACGGCTCCTCGCCTGGCCGCTCGAGTGGGTCAACGGTGCGCCGCTCGGGCATGCCGCCGTTGCGGCGAAGGCAGCCGTTCTGAGCGAACGCCTCGGCGTCGAATCGTTCGAGGGCCTCGGCCGAGCGGCCTGGCCCGATACGACCGTTCCGGCACTCGAACTCACCGCAGCCGCCTACGAAATCGATCAGGCGACCGGGTTCGCAGTCGGGATGGCGATCCGATCGGCGTTGTTCCGTCACGGCCGCGACATCTCGGAGCCCGACGTGCTGGTTTCGATCGCCAGGGAACACGGGATGGACGGTGCTGAGGTGCGCGATGCTCGAACCGCCACCCTCGGGGGCAGAGTGCAGGTCGAGTACGAGGACGGTCGACGGCGGGGTGTCCGCGGCTCACCGCACTATTGGGCCGGCGACACCGACTTCTTCTGCCCGGCGCTCGTCATCGGCCGCGGCGACGACGGCGGGTTGATCGCCGACTTCGACCCGTCGGGATTGTCGACCTTTCTCGACGCCGTGACCGGATCATCGGAGTAGGAAACGATCGCGGGCAGCACCACGATCGAGGTGAGCCAGCTGAGCATGATGATCGAAGCGAGCAATGCGCCGACGACCACGTACGGGACCAGCGACGAGAGCAACAGCGGTGTGAAGCCGACCGCGATGACCACCGCGTTCCTCGTCATCGCCTGCGCTGGTTCGAGGTAGAACTCGCCCAAGGCCTGTGTGGTCGAACCGAGCCGTTCCCGTAGCGCTCGGAACCGCTCGACGAAGTGGATCGCGAAGTCGACGCCGATTCCCAGCACCATCGTCGAGAGCACGGCGACCGGCATGTCCATGTCCCGGCCAGCCCATGCGAGCGTGCCGTACACGACCACGACCGTCGCGAGCACCGGCATGATCGCGAGGAGGGCCCACTTCAGCGAACGGAACAAGAGGATCAACAGGGCGAAGATCACGCCGAGGGTCGTGGCGAAGCCGACAAGCATGCCCGAGACCATGTCCTGCTGCCAGGTGAGGTTGAGATACGCCTCGCCGGCCCACACGACCTCGACGCCGGGAATCGGCGACGATGCAAGGTGCTCGTCGGCGACCTCGACGACTTCCGCCATCTCCACGTTGTCACCGCTGCGCAGTTGGAGCCGAATGTTGGCGCTTTCGTCGGCGCGCAACATCGGGTGTTCTCCGTCGACATAGCTCTGGACGGCACCGACCTCGTCGTGCTCCCGCAGCGCATCGACGAGACCGTCGATCGATTCCCGGGTCGCCGCATCGTCGAGTGCTCCCGGTTCGGTCTCGGTCGCGATCAGACTGGCCGTGAACGTGCCCGGCAGTGCATCGCCGAGTCGTTCGGAGGCGACCCGCACTTCATGGTCGGACCGAAACCAGCGCACCGGGTTGTCGTTGACCGTCAGCGAAGCGAGCCCTGGAGCGGTGACCGCGACAATCGCCGCTGCACCGACGAGGACGGGAACGCGGCGACGCAAGACCGCGCGTCCGAGCCGCGGGAGTCTCGCATGCGACCCTTCCGTCGGCTCGTCTCTGCGCCGGAGCAGACGGCGTTCGTCGACCGTCACCAGGAAGGCGGGGAGAAAGGTCATCGTCAACAGCCATGCCAGCCCGACCCCGAGGGCGACGAAGATCCCGAACACCCGCACCGGTGGGATCGGAACGAGCGCGAGCGCGGCAAACCCCACCGCTGTGGTGAGCGAGGTGTACCCGAGCGGGCGACTGAGTTCGCCCATCGTTTCGGCGATCAGATCGCGGCGTGTTCCGCCTTGCCGGCGCCACGCCGGGTATTTGTCGAAGAAGTCGCTCGCCACGTGAACGCTGTCGAGGATCGCGATCGGCATGAGGAAGATCGGGATCATCGACGTCATGATGTGCAGGCTGTTGCCGGCCCCGACCAAGAGACCCATCGTGATCGTCACGGTGGCCATGGCGAGGAGCATCGCCGGCAGAACGAGCATCAGCCGCCGGAAGAAGAACCACATCAACGCGAACACGAGCATCCCGGCGAGCGGGGCGAACACCGCCATCTGCACGAACATCTGCTTGCCGAACGCGTCCTCGGCGAGGGGGAGGCCGCCGACCGCCACCTCGACATCGGTCAGTGCAGGCTGTGCGGCGACGAGTTCCTCGGCGAGATCGGCGATCTCGACAGCGACCGTCTTCTCGGTCAACCCGACGAACAGCGCCGCGCCTCCTCCCTCGGCGTACAACACGTTGCCGGTCAGTAATTGATCGCCCTCGACGATCTCCACAAGTGCCGCGACCTCACTCTGGTCGCTCGGTGCCGTACTGGTGACCGACCGCAAGCTGACGGTCGATTCGGCAACCACGTTCGGGTGGGTGACCAGCTCGTCATGCACCGCGAGGATCGCACCCACGCCGGCAGGATCCAGAACATCGCCGAAGAGACCGACGACGATCATCGGGCCCGCGCCGAAGTCCTCCTCCAATTGGGCATTTCGCAGTCGCACCGGGTCATCGGCGGGCAGCATGTTCTCCGGGTCGGTGTCGACGCTGATGCGCACGAATCCGATCGCGGCGACGATGGCGGCCGCGAGAAGCATCCACATGACGACCTTCGGCCGACGGAGCGAAAAGTCGACGAGATGTCGATCGAAGCTCATCGCGACCTCAGCTCAACTTGAGGAAGAGCCCTTCGAGCTCCTCCGTGGTCATCGGGCTGTCCGGGTTCGCGACGCAGTGCTCCATCGCTGCGGCGACGAGTTTGTAGCCGACGCGGTCGAACGCCGCGTTCACAGCGGCGACCTGATGGAGAACGTCCTTGCAGCCGGCGCCCTCGTCGAGCAGTCGCCGCACTCCGCGGATCTGTCCCTCGATGCGGGCGAGCCGTTTGTGAACATCGTCGAGCACGCCGGGCGGGAGGCTGCCCGCGCTCAACTGATCGGCTGTGGCGGACGAGGTAGATACCATAGGGGGTATGGTATCTGAGAAGACCTCGATGTCAACCCACCGCTGATCTCGGGCTTGTCGACGGGCGACGCAGACGGCGCCGTCGACCGGCGGTCAGTGCTGGTCGAACCAGCGATCGGTTCGCTCGGGACCGAACAGGAGATAGAGGATCAGCAGACCGAAGACGACCGACAAGGCCGCCGACAACTGCTGTTCGCCGTGGAGGCCGAACAGCCCCCAGATGCCCACACCGACGTTGACGAGGACGAGCAGGCCGAACAGCCAACGAACGACCGTGTTCCCCCGCCCGAGCATCGACGCGAGGATCAGCACGGCGCCGCCGAAGACGACGGCCGCGACGCCCGTGCTGACGAGCTGGTCGGAGCTCATCTCCGCTCGTTCCTGGAGCTCCGCGCTGTTCCTGTCGAGGATGAGGAAGACGCCCGAGCCGAGTGCGAGGAGTCCCTGGATCCATCCGAGGACGACGAGGAGCGTGATACCCCCCGGGCGGGAAACCTCTTCGTATTGTCTCGCTTCGTACTCGCTGGACATCGGTCGAAACCTCCTCATCACATCCCCGGGCGCGAGGATGCACGCTCAGAACGTAGCCACCCTCACACATCGCCGTGAGCATCTACGATCCGCACCATGACGGAATCGACGACCGGACGGTCCACGACCGCAGCTGTGCGACGACCGAACGTGTTGTTCCTGATCACCGACCAGCAGCGAGCGGACCACACGGGCTTCGGCGGCAACACGACCCTGCGGACCCCTGCGCTCGACTCGATTGCGGATCGGGGTGTCGTGTTCGAGCAGGCTTGGGTGTCGAACCCGATCTGCATGCCGAACCGGTCGACGATCATGACGGGGCGCATGCCGAGCGCACACGGCGTGATCTTCAACGACCGATCACTCGAGTGGGGCGCGATGACGCACGTCCGCGCGTTCCGCGACGCCGGCTGGCGTACCGGGCTGATCGGCAAGTCGCATCTGCAGCACGGCATGAGCCGCAACTCGGTGCTGCCGTCCGACTCCATCGCCGTGGTCGACGACCCGTGGCCGGAAGGTTGGCAGCACCTCGAGGACAGCGAGCGCTACGAGGACTCGATTCCGCCGTGGCCCGACGACTTCTACGGCTTCGGCCACGTCGAACTCTCGATCGACCACGGTGCGCGGGTCAGCGGTCACCATCTGCACTGGGCGCTGGATCGCGGCGGCCGATTCGAGGACCTGGTCGTGCCGTTGAGCGACGAATCACCGGCCCGGCGGCGCTCCGACCGGTGGTGGCAGATCTACGAGCCACCGTACGGGCCAGAGTTGCACTCGACGACGTTCGTCACCGAGCGCACGATCTCGTTCATCGAGGATGCGGCGGTGCCGGATGCGGCGGGGGCGGTTGAGCCGTGGCTGGCATGGGCCTCGTTCCCTGACCCTCACCACCCGATGACGCCGCCCGGAGCCTGGTTCGACCGTCACGATCCTGCCGACATGCAACTGCCCGCGACGGTCGACGACACGCTCGAAATGGCTCCGGTCCACGTGCAGGCGACCCGCGCCCGCACCGTCGCGGACCAGTTCTCCTGGGTGACACCGTTCGGCGTGCACGACCACCAACTCGTACGCGAAGCGATCGCCTCGACCTACGGCGCGATCGAGATGATCGACGACGGGGTCGGGCAGATTCTCGCCGCGATCGATCGGCTCGGTCAGACCGACGACACGATCATCGTCTTCACGTCCGATCACGGCGACATGATGGGTGACCACGGGCTGATGACGAAGGGCTTCATCCACTACCGAGGCACGCTGCAGGTGCCCTGTGTCATTGCGGATCCGGCTCGGCCGGCCGCGCGAACCCAGTCGCTCGCGAGTTCGATCGATCTCGGACCCACGCTGCTCGACCTGTGCGGCCTGCCCGGATACGCCGGCATCCAAGGCCACAGCCTGGTGCCGATCCTCGACGACGCCGCCGCTTCCGTACGCGACGAGGTCCTCATCGAAGACGACTCGCCGGCGCTGCTCGCCAAGATCGCGAAGTTCCCGGAGAAGACCCGCACGCTCATCACCGCCGACGCCCGCTACACCCGCCTCAGCACCGGCGAGGATCAGCTCTTCGATCTCGTCGCCGACCCCGACGAGACCGTTGAGTCGAGTGGTCACCGACCCGACCTGCGCGCCGCGATGGTCGAGCGCCTGGCCGATGCATTGATCGCCGCCGATGACGACGCACGTGGCGCGCCGCTGGTGCCCACGCGATCCTGAGCGTGCGATGATCACGACCCGCGAATTTCTGGCCATCGAACGCGCCTCTCCTGAGCGCTGGCGGATGCCGGTCGACGCACACACGACGGGCGGGCGCCGCGGCTCACTCTTCGGGGGTGTCGGACTCGCCGCGGCGATCATCGCACTGGAGGAAGCGACGGAACGCCCGACGATCTGGGCGACCGGCCAGTACGTATCGACACTCGAGCCGCCCTGCGTCCTCGAACTCGACGTGAGCCTGCCCGCGCACGGACGCTCGATCACGCAGGGGCAGGTGCGCGGGCATCTCGACGACCGCGAGATCATCACGGTCCTCGGGGCGAACGGGTCGCGCCGCGAGGAACTCCACGGGGTCTGGGAGCACCGCCCGCGCGCCGCTCCTCCGAACCGATGCGAGACCGTGATCCGCGAATTCGGCCACCATTCGATCCACCAACATGTCGACATCCGGATGGCGCGCGGCATGTTCAGTTTCACCGGCACCGGCACGCCGAGCGGGGACGGCAACACGCTGCTGTGGGCTCGGATGCCCGAGGTACGTCACGACCGAGCTGCCATCGCGCTGATGGCCGACTACAACGCCTCGTCGGTCGGCAACGCGTTCGGTCGGATCGTCTACGCAACCAGCCTCGACAACACGATCCGGTTCGCCACGGCGCTCGACCGATCAGACCACGACCCGGACACCGACTGGGTGTTGTGCGAGAACCGCGTCGAATTCGTGGGCAGCGGGTTCGCCAACGCGACGTGCCTCATCTGGAGCGATGGCGGTGCTCTGCTCGCAACCGCGAGCCAGTCGATGGCACTGTCGCTACCTGAGCCCGACACGCTGCCGCACGTCACCGAGAAATGATGTCGCGGGCGGCAATTCAGCGGTCGATGACCGCTGGCACGGGCAGCGACTCGACACCGGTGTCACGCGGGAGTCCCGCGGGGCAGGTTCCGTCCACTCCTGCGTCGGCGCCGATGATCTGGTCGGCGGGTCCACCAAGGCGGCGAAGGGCGAAGAGCACCGGCACCGCGAGCCCGGTGAAGAGCCCGCCGACGACATAACCCGCGCTGAACGAACGGTTGTCGGCCACAGCCCCGAGCCCGACCTGACCGCCGGCGCCACCGATCGACACGACCATCGCATCGAACGACACGATCGTCGCCCGGTGCTCGCTCGTCGTCACATGATGGAGATACGACTGGCGCACGGGCATCATCACGCCCATCGCTCCAGCGACCACGAGTAACGCTGCGACGGCAACGGCGAACGACGACGTCAGTCCGATCGTCACCGCAGCCACCGTGCTCACCGCCGACGCGCTGATCAGGAGGGTGGTTCGGCGACCGCATCTGCGGCTGAACACGTCGACGAGTTGGTTCCCGGCGATCGTGGCCAGCGACACACCAGCGGTGACCAACCCCACAACCCAGATCGCATCGCGCCCGAGGAGTTCGAGGAAGTACGGCTGCGCGGCGTAGAACGCCCAACCGAAGAACACGCCCCGGATGCCGCCCGAGATCATCAAGAGGCGGAGGCCGCGATGGTCCCACCCGTACGCGATGCCGACCCGCGCCTGCTCACGCATCTGGCGGGGCACCTCGGCGAGCTTCAGTCGCTGCGGTGTGAACCCGACCTCGACCATCAACCGGGCAGCGACGACGAACACGAGCACCAGTACCACCGCGCGGGCGACGTACGGCACCGACAGGTTCCACTGCCCGAGGAAACCGCCGAGGATCGTCCCGACGAACATCGACGCGCCGCTCACCTGCTGACCGCGGGCGAAGACGTGGTCGAGATCGGGCGGGCCGTCACCCTCTGCGGCCACACTGTTCAGGCCGTCGACGAGCCACGCCTCGAGCGCACCCGAGAAGAAGGTGAAGCCGAGACCCATCAGAATCGAGATCGCGCCGAACACGAGCCAGCCGGCGCCGGCCTGCCCGGCGACGACGTAGAGCACCGTTGTCACCGCGAGCACGGCAACGCTCAGGAGATACGACAGCCGTCGTCCGAGCGTGTCGGCGACAACCCCGGTCGGGATCTCGAACGCCACCATCCCAACCGAGAAGAGGGCATTGACGACGAACACCTCGCTGATCTCGAGCCCGGCATCGAGCAGAAACAGGGTGTTCACGCTCCAGATCAATGACGCCGCGAACGTGTACATCCCTGCGAGCACCATGTACGTGCGCACGATCCGCGGCCCAGTCATTGCCGGCGCGGCCGTCCCTGGCGCGGTCATGGTCGAACAGCCTCACACATCCCTGCGCACAGCCGCGCCGAAGTATGTTCGGCGCGATGATCGAGTCGAGCAAGCCCGATGCACTGACCGTCGACCAGGACGGTGGTGTCCTGACGCTGACGAACAACGACGCGCCGCGCAACCGGATGACCCTCGAGTACATGGATGCGGTGGAAGCCGCGGTCGGTGCTGCGGCCGTCGACGCGACCGTGCGTGTGCTCGTGTTCACGGCGGCCGGCGACGAACACTTTTCGGTCGGCATGGACCTCAAGCAGTTGATGGCCGGCACGCAGGACCGCGGCGGCTTCGAGGGCGTGCTCGACCAGCGTCGACGCGTGCTCACGACCATCGAGACGCTGGGCAAGCCGTCGATCGCCACGCTCTACGGCTACTGCCTCGGCGGCGGACTCGAACTGCCGTTGGCGTGCCATTTCCGATTCGCCGCCGACGAGGGCGCCCGCATCGGACTCCCCGAACTCGACCTCGGCACGGTGCCCGCGTGGGGTGGCACGGCGCGACTCGTCCGCTGCGTCGGTCGCGATCAGGCGCTCGACATGATCCTGCGGGCGAAAAAGATCGACGGGCCGCGGGCACTCGACATCGGCCTCGTCCAAGAGGTCCATCCCATCGCCGAACTGAAGGAGGCGGCAGCCTCGCTCGCCAGGGAACTCGCGGCGATGCCGCCCGTCGCCGTGGCCAGCGTGCTCGATTGCGTCGTCGGGTACGAGTTCTCATCCCTCGACGATGCGCTCGATGCGGAACGGCGTGCGGTGCGCGCGTGTTCGGGTACCACCGATCAGATCGAGGGCATGCAAGCGTTCCTCGAGAAGCGCCGGCCGGTCTTCACCGGCCGCTGAAGTCGCTCAGCGCGCGGGATCGTGTACCGGGCAACCGGACGGATTGAACACCCTCTCGGTCGACGCAGGCGCCGTCTCGAGCAGCGCCGCAGGTCGAATCGGGCGTTGGACGAGGTTGCCACCACAGTTCTTGCACGTGCCACCCATCTCGTCCGCACACGTCGCACAGAAGGTGCATTCGAAGGTACAGACCCGTGCATCCGCCGAGTCGGCCGGCAAATCGACGTCACAGCATTCGCACCCGGGTTTCAGGTCGAGGTGAGCCATGTGACGAGCATGACACGCGGGCCGGCGACGCCTTGGCTCGAGAACGATGTGGTCGCTGTGCGCGTTGTCGACCGGTAGGGATGGTGCGGCGGAGGCAGACGCGCCACCGGACGACGTTGCAAGATTGTGGCAGTACTGAAAGTGGCTCTGACCAGGGACGACACGACCAGCGCGCGGAGCGGCATGTGTCGCGCGCAGGCGATTCGACGGTACCTGCCACGGGGCTGCCAGCCCGCGAGCGGACGGTGCCCACATGGCACTTCACTCCGCAGCACTCACCGCAGCAGCGTTCACGATCCTCTCGCTCACCCCGCTCGCCGGCTCGACCGCCCACTCCGAGTTCGACGCTGCCGCCGAGACAGCAGGTCCGGTCCGGCACGACGCGACCGCCGCCGAGGCCGAGATCGTCGATTGGGCGGTCGGGCGCTTCGAACTGGCCGGGTTGACACTGCCGTCGGTCGAAGTCTCCTTCTCGAGCGACGAGGCGGACTGCGGCGGCCACGAAGGTCTCTACCGCCGTCGCGACGGAGAGCATCTCGTCACCGTCTGCATCCCCGGCGACCACCCCGACGCCGATGACTACCGTCGCCGAACACTGCTCCACGAACTCACCCACGCCTGGGACCAGTCGTCGCTCACCTCTGACGAGCGGGACCATCTGCTCCCGGTGCTCGACGTCACCGACTGGTACGAGGCCGACGAGTGGGGCAGGCGGGGCATCGAGCGTCTCGCCGAGACATTCGTCTTCGGTCTCCTCGACCAGCCCCGCCGCGTCCTGCTCATCGCGGTCGACTGTTCAGACGCCTACGCCGACTTCCAAGCAATCACCGGCTCCACACCACTCGGCCCCATCCCACCGCTCTGCGTCGCCTGACGCGGATCCGGATCGACGTCGTCGGCGATGTGGTCACCGAGTTCGGAGGGCCACGCCGGACACACCGGGCAGAGCCTCGGCGGCGATGGACCAGGATCGACCCGAGTCCGTGCTGCCGTACACATCGCCGTTCGGCAGCGCGACCACCACGTCGTCACGGTGCGCGGCGATGTGTCGGGGGGAGATCGCGCCGCCGAGTTCGGGTGGGAGGCCGGCGCAGCGCTCGAACATGCCGTCGGCGAAGCGGTAGAGCGCCCCGTCGTCGGCATGGGGCCCGGACGAGGCGCCGACCAGGACGCCATCGGACGCGGCGGCCACCGCCAATAGGTAACCAGCGTGCAGCCCGCGGGAGTGGAACGTCCAGGTGCCGCCCCGGTCGGTGCTGTGACCGAGGCCGCGCATCCCGGTCGCCGCCCACAGATCACCATCGACGTCGACGACCACCTGATGGGCATCAACGTCCAGGTCGACGGTCGGTTCCCACGACCGTCCGCCATCCGACGACCGCATGATGCCGCCGACGTGCACGCCGACGTAGAGGTCGTCGCCGTGCGAGGCCATCGAGTACACGTCGGGCGGGCCTCCCCATGGTGTCGCCCAGCGCTCACGCGTGGGCGCGTCGAGAAATGACTCGACGGGCTCGAGTGCCCCATCATCGAGACGCCAGAGTCGGGCGTCCGAGCCGCCGACGAATATGTCGCCGCGGTGCTCGATCACGCAGATCGCGCCGACGTCGTCGAGCGAGGCGACGAGTGAGCGGCGAGCCCCTTCGAGTCGGTACAGATGCCTGCCGCCCACGACCACACACGTCGCGCCGGCGGACACGTGCAGTGCTGTCACGGCGGAGCCGGCCAGGTGTTCGAGTGCGCCGCCGGGTACGGCGAGCCCGCTCGAGGTGGCCACGACGATCAGGTCGGTCGGAACTTCGGTGAGATGTGCCATGTGGTCGACCGTACGACTTCAAGCAAGGTTGAAGTCAAGCCTCGCTCCGAAGAATCTCCATGGATGCGATGCGCGTACGATGTCGGTCACCATGAGGAGCTCCGCCGATCTCGAGGTGCGGCCGATCGCCGGATCACTCGGCGCGGAGATCGGCAACGTCGATCTGTCGGTCGACCTCGACGACGCAACCGTCGCCGACATCCGCGCCGCGTTCCTCGACCATCATGTGCTCGTGTTCCGCGATCAGGAACTCACCGCCGAGCAGCAGATGGTCTTCGGCCGCCGCTTCGGCGAACTCGACACCCACCCATTCGTCGACGGTGACCCCGAGCATCCCGAGGTGCTCGACATCGTGACCCGCCCGGATGACTCGTTGAACTTCGGCGGTGGGTGGCATTCGGATGGACGCGTCGCACACGACGGTCGAGCACCCACTCGTGCGAACCCACCCTGAGACCGGCCGCAAAGCACTCTTCGTCAACGGCGGATTCACCATCGGCATCGCCGGGATGCGCCGGGGCGAGGCGAAGACGATCCTCGACTTCCTGCTCCACCACGCTGTGAGTGAACGGTTCACGTGTCGCGTCGCCTGGGAACCCGGCACACTGACGATGTGGGACAACCGCAGCGTGCAGCACTATGCCTTGCACGACTACGCGGGCCGGCAGCGGCACATGCGGCGAGTGACGATCAAAGGCGATCGGCCGCGCTGAAACCTCGCCCTGCCCGGACTCGCGAGCAATGACGGTCCGCTACCTGCGGACGAAGCTCCGTCCGCCCCAGCCGCACCCCGACGCGATCGTCCGACAGCGGCTCGTCGACCATCTCGCCGGCAGCTGGGCACCCGTCTGGCTGCTCAGCGCGGCCGCGGGATATGGCAAGACCACCGTCGTCGTCCAGGCGTTGCAGACGATGCCGGAACACATCGCCTGGGTGAGCGTCGACCGTGCCGACAACGACGGCGTCCGGTTCTGGACACACGTCGCGACCGCGATCGTGGGAGACGGCGCCGATGCCGAGCCGATTCTCGAGTCGATGCTCGACGAGGTCGACCCGGACCACCTCGACGCAACGGTCGACGATCTGCTGGCGTTCGTGGAGGACCGCAACGAACCCGTCACGCTCGTGCTCGACGACCTCCACGAGATCTCCGACACCGAGACGCTCAACATCCTCGGGCGCATCCTCACCCGCCGACCCGCATCGCTGCGGATCGTCATCACGGCCCGATCCGATCCAGCCCTACCGATCGGCCGGCTGCGCGCCAGCGGAGAGATCGTCGAGCTCCGCGCCGCCGACCTCGCGTTCACCCCGGACGAGGCAACGGCCATCTTCTCGGCCTTCGACGCCGACACCATCACCTCGATCGTCGAGCACACCGAAGGGTGGGCGACGGGGCTGCGGATGCTCGCCGTCTCCACCGCCGACGAGACCGACGGCAGGGCTGCGCTGGCTGCGCTCGACCGGGCCGACCGCGACCTCGGTGACTTCCTCGCGGCCGAGGCCCTCGCGTCGCTGCGCCCGGCCCTGCAGCGGTTCCTGATCGAGACAAGCATTCTGGACGAGGTCTGCCCGACTGTCTGCGACGCGGTCCGCGGGCGCTCTGGCAGCCTGGCACTGCTGCGCGAGCTCGACCGGTCACAGGTCTTCACCAACCTGGTCGATCCGGTCAGCGACACCTACCGGTACCACCGCCTCTTCCGCGATTTCCTCCGCCGTCGCGCTCAGGAACTCGAACCCGAGGTCCTCGCCGGGCTCCACCAGTCCGCAGCGACGTGGTTCGTTGCAGCGGGAGATCCCAGCTCGGTCATCGAACACGCGCTTGCCGCCGGCGACGACGATCTCGCACTCGACACGATTCGATCCCACTACGGCGACTACGCCCAGGCGGGCCAGATGCCGACCGTCGACCGATGGCTGGCGGCATATGGGCTCGACCGGGTGCGCCACGATCCTGAACTCCGTCTGGCCGCCGCCTGGGTCGCGCTCAACGTGCGCCGGTACGACGAGGTCGAGAATTGGCTCACCGTGCCAGCCGCCGAATCCGCGGCCGCCTCGTACACGATCCAGGCCGACACGATCCGCTCTCATCTCGCGCGGCACGAGGGTGACCTCGCGGTGGCGATCGAGGCGGGCCGACTGGCGGTCGCTGCGACAAGCGGTCCGGAGGCGACCCACCTCGACAACTCGATCGCGCACGCGGCACTCGCCCAAGCGCTGATGCTCGCCGGCGACACCGACGAGGGACCGGCCCGTGAAGCGCTCGACGTCGGTGAGACCCACAACAACGATTCGTCGGTTGTGATCGGCTGTGCATGCCTCGCCTCCATCGCCGTCGGCCGGCCGGACCGCATCGACGAGGCCGAACGTTTCGCCGACCGGGCACTCCAGTACGTCACGAACACCCGGCTCGAGCGCTTCCATCAACCGGTTGTCGCGCTGCTGGCCAAGAGCCGCGCTGCGTCGGCGCGCGGCCGGGTCGGCGAAGCAGGCGACCTCGCGCACCGCGCCGAACGGGTCGCCGACGAGTCGGCCGAGCCACTGCTGCTCGTGCTCGCGCGCTGCCGAGCTTCGGTCGTCGCGCACGCCGGTGGCCACAGCGACGCCGCCCGCGCCCATCTCCGCGCCGCGAACGCAGTGATGCCCGAGGACGAGCTCCCGCCGCAGCTCGCCGAGGTTCTCCGGAACACCGGCAACGAGATCCGGTTCGCGCGCCCCGCCGCCGGCGCACCCGTTGAGCTCAGCGAACGCGAGCTGGCGGTGCTGCGTCTGCTCCCGCACGGGCTCACCCGCAAGGAGCTCGGCGCGCAGCTCTTCGGGTCCGAGAACACGATCAAGACCTATCGGACGTCGCTGCGGCACAAGCTCGGTGTCCGCGGTCGCACGACCGCCAACGTCGACCGCGCACGGGAGCTCGG
>JASJHI010000187.1:0-5727 GCA_033791105.1 Acidimicrobiia bacterium
AGATGATGTAGGCAGGTGCGTCGGGGTCGACTATCCGGAGACCGCAGTCGGCCGTGGACTCGATCTCGTCGCGGCCGATCGCAGCGACATCGCCGATCAGTGCGGTCGCGCTCGGGTCGTCGACGGTCGGCATCAACACGGTCGTCACGGACGAGTCGTCGAGTCACTGTGCGAGCGCGTCGGGCCGGGCGTCGGTGAGGAGCACCTCGACGCCGGCGTCCAGCAGGAGGTTGCTCGTCAGATCGGGTGGTGCGAGCGGATCGAGCGGGACCATCACCGCGCCGACACGGAGCACCGCATGGACGGCCACGAACGACTCGACCGACTTGTGCAGGTGTACCGCGACCCGGTCGCCAAGGCCCACACCGCACGCGGCGAGACTCCCGGCCATGTGACCCACCCGATCGGTGTATTGCTGCCAGGTCAGCGCAGTTGTCCCGTCGGTGAGCGCCGTCGCCGCGAGGTCGATGTCACGGGCGCGGACGGAAGCGACGTCCAGGAGCTCGCCGAGAGCCGAGCATGCGGGTCCGGGAACCATGTCGGGGCGCGTCACCGGCACGGGATCTCGACGTGTGCCTCGTGCGCCGCCATGTGTCCGCTCTCCTCGTTGTTCGCTGCCGTCGACCAATTGTACGGGCCGACCCGCCACCTTGGATGCGCGCAGATCGGGTCGCCGCTGCTGATCGCGACCAGGTGTCGGTCATCTTCTCGAATTGACAGTGTGCAGGCGAGGGACAACGGTATGCACCCGGATCACAACGGACCGACGAGATGCTGCTGACCGCGAACGGATACCCAGTCGACACGAGTGCCGAACGGCTCGGCGAACTCGAGAGCGCGAACAACCTGCTCGAGGATGCCGCCGCTGTTCGCGAGGCATTGGCCGACAGCGGCTACCTGTTCTTCCGTGAGCTGCTCGATCCGGCGCTCGTACTCGAGGCTCGTCGGGAGATCCTGTTGAAGTACGCGATCCTCGGCGAAGTCGACGACCGCCATCCGGTCGAGGACGCCATCGGCGGTGACGGCGCCGGGGTGACGACGGCCAACGTCCGGGCGTTCTCCGAGAGCGTCCGCACCGGGGCGAACTATCTGCGCATCACCGACGCGCCCGAGCTGCTCGAGGTGCACGCGACATTACTCGAGGGTCCGGTGCGAAGCTTCGACATGCGGTGGCCGCGATTCGTCCGGCCGGGTGAGGGCTGCGGCTTCCACTGTGACGGGCCCTACATGAACCGCGGCACCAGCCGCGTCCTGTCGAGCTGGATCCCGCTGGGCCGCGTCCACCGATCGGAGGGGGCCCTCATGATCCTCGAGGGCAGCCATCGCTCGGAACGGCTCGCCGAGGGGTACCTGCAGACCGATGCCGATCGTGACGGCCTGACGTGGCTCGACGCCGATCCGTCGGCGGTCCAGCGGGAGTACGGGGCTCGTTGGCTGACCACCGACTTCGAGCCCGGCGACGTCCTGGTGTTCGGCATGCACACGCTGCACGGCGCCCTCGACAACCGGTCGCCGAACGGGCGTTGTCGCCTGTCGTCGGACAGTCGCTACCAGCGGGTCGAAGAACCCGCCGATCCCCGGTGGACCGGAGCGGGGTTCGACGGCCACGGCGGGCGGCGCGTGTTCTATCCGGGCCTCGGTCGCTGGAACAACGACGACTTCCAGGACGAGTGGAAGGACGTCGACGAACTCGGCCGCCTGCAACTCCGGGAGGAACCGCGATGAACCAGCCCGCCGAGCGGTCGACCGACGAGGAGCTCCTCGCGCTCGCCCATGCCATCGCCGACCCCGATCACCCGGTGAAGCGGGACATGGCGACGTGGGCGGCCGGCAGTCTCGCCGGTCACGACCGCCTCGATGCCGACGCATCGTCGGCATTCGCGGTCGACGACTGGCGGCGATGCGCCGACCACGGGGTCTTCCGACTGATGGTGCCGCGCGAGCTGGGTGGTGCGGGATGCGGAATCGCTGATGTGCTGCTCGCGCTCGAGGGGCTCGGCAAGGGCTGCCGGGACAACGGTCTCACGTTCGCCGTCGGCAGCCAGGTGCTCAGCACTCAGGACGCGCTCGTCGAGTTCGGGTCGGCGGAACAGCAGCGCCGATGGTTGCAGCCCATGATGGACGGCTCGGCGATCGGCGCGTTCGCGATGACCGAACCCGAGACCGGCTCGGACGCATACAACATCTCGACGACCGCCGAACGGCGACCGGACGGCAGCTACGTCGTCAACGGTCACAAGGCGTACATCACCTTCGGCTCGGTGTGCGACATGGTCGTCACGTTCGCCTCGACCGACCCGAGTGCCGGGCAGTGGGGGCTCTCGGCATTCCTCGTCCCGTGCGACCTCGACGGCGTCGAACGGCTCGGCAACCGCGAGAAGATGGGCATGCGGACCACACCGTTCGGCGACATCGGGTTCACCGACGTCGTCGTGCCGGAGTCGGCGTTGCTCGGTCGCGAGGGTGCGGGCGCGAGCATCTTCAACGCGGTCCTGCAGGTCGAGCGAGCGTTCGTGTTCGCAACGCAGATCGGCGCGCTCGACCGGCAACTGGACGAGGCGATCCGTTACGCCCAGGAGCGGGAGCAGGGCGGTCGTCGGATCGGTGAGTACCAAGCGATCGCCCACCGGCTGGTCGACATGAAGCAGCGGCACGAGACCGCGCGGCTCTTCCTCTACCGAGCTGCGATCGCCATGGTCAGCGGACGAGACTTCACGCTCTCGGCGGCCTTGGCCAAGCTCGTCGGCAGTGAAACCGGCGTGTCCGTCGCACTCGATGCCGGCACGATCCACGGTGCCAAGGGGTACGTGACGGAGTTCGAGGTCGAGCGGAACCTCCGCGACGCCGTCGGTGGGCTCGTGTACTCGGGGACGTCGGACATCCAGCGCAACATCATCGCTCGCCTGCTGGGGGTCGGCTGACCGGATCGAGATGGCTTCCCGCGGCCGTCGGGGGGGGGCAGCCTCGATCGCGAGCCGTTCGACGATCGAACCACCATCAGGCGCCGCCGACGACCCACCGGTGGGCGACCGTCACGGCGTCCTCGCCGATGATCGGGGCTGACTCGTCCGGTCGCGGATCGATCGACGACGGCAGCCGGCCCTGTTCGTGGATGACCAGCCGTGCGCCGGCGGGGAGGCGTTCGAGGGTGGGTGCGAGCAGGGATGAGACGACGTCGACGGGGAGGAACATGAAGATCACGGTCGGCGAGTCCATGTCGGCCGACCGGGCGTCGGCCAGTCTGATGTCGACCAGGCCGCCGACCGCTGCTCGCTCGGCGCGAGCGCGGGCCGCGTCGACCAGTTCGGCCGATCGTTCGATACCGATCACCCGGCAGCCGTACGACGCTGCCGCGGCGACGGCGAGGCGACCGTCACCGCAGCCGACGTCGACGAATCGGTCCGATGATCGGAGTCCTGCGAACTCGAGGAGTGGGGGGATCAGCGACTCCGGTGTCGAGAGGTGCGGTCCGAGTCCCGCGTCGTAGCGGTCGCGTCGGCCGATCCGCTCCAGCAGGAGCCTCGTCGGCCGGACCACCGAGTAGGCAGGCCAGGCGCGACTCGGGAGATCGATCATGTCCCAGTCGCCCGCGGTGGGACGGAACAGGCGGTCGAGGGTCGTCCGCGTCCGAACTTCGGACCAGGCGATCCGCACCACCATCGTGACGTCGGTCGTCCGTCCGACCGTCAAACGATCCACGTGGCGTCGGAATGACTCGGCCGCGCCGCGCGTCCACACCTCCCATCGCTCGTAGCCGTCCGCCTCGAGCAGTCCTGCCGCGCGGTCGGCGCCGGCATGGTCGGCGACGACCAGGCTGATCGTGTGGTTCTGAACAGGTCCGTCCTCGTCGTTCGATCGGACCTCGATGCCGGCGGCACCGAGGACATCCACGATGCGGGACCGTTCGGTCGATGTGCGCTCCCCGATTCGTCGCGTCGTCTCGATCGCGCGGGCAGCGAGGAGCCTGTCCGACACCGAGGTCGCCGGATCGTGGACCATCTCCGCAGCCCAGTCGGCCAGCCGGTGCTCGTGAATTCCCTCGATCAGTCGGTCGGAGGTCATGTCCGATCGTCGGCGACGGATCGATCTGGCAACACAGCGAAGCTCGGCACGCCCAAAACCTAGCGATCGCCCGGTGAGGCCGCACTGTGCAGCACCGTCACCGCTGAGGCCGGGTCAGTAGCCGGCAGCCGTCATCGTCTCGCTGAGGATCACCGGCCAGACCGCGTCGAGAACCGCCGGCGCATTCGCGAAGTGGATCGTGTCGCGCCGGAGTGGCGCAGCCTGGGTGCAGTCACCGCCCGGGCAGAGCCATTCGCCGAACTCGAAGATCCTGAAGTCGCGTTCGCGCAGCTCGCGGTTGATGCAAGCAGGTCGATCCGACTGCTGCTGGTCCCCGAACTCGGACGGTGGGGCGACCGTGGCGACGACGACCTGTGCCGTCGATTCGAGACGGCCGACCAGCGCGTCGTACTCGTCGCCGAACGCCTCGTCGAATCCCGGTTCGCACGGTGCCACGACCGTTCCGTCGTCGAACTGCCATCCAGAAATCGTGCCGGGCCAGCCGAACATGAGCAGGATCACGTCCGGGTCCACGTCGGTGACGACGTCGGAGAAACGGTCGTCGCCCTGGCACTCGACAGGACCCTCGAAGGAGCGACCGTCGTCGAACGCCCACTTGCCCTGCCAGAGCACCGGGCAGGCGACGACGCTGCGATTCGTGACCTCGACCTGCACCCCGTTCGTCTCCACCGGGATCTCGGGCCCCGCGCCGAGCGATTCGGCGACCGAGTCGCCGAGCACCAGGAGCCGCACGGGTCGCGTGGACGGCGGAGCGATGGTCGACGTCGGTTGCGCGTCCGTCTGCGAGCCCGCTCGCGGCTCGGTGGCGGGCCGCTCGGCGGCGTTCGGAAGGAGACCGTTCGATGTCGCCGGCCGACCGGGTTCGGTGGAGGTCGTGCTCGGACCCGCGATCGGCGGCGGAGCGTTGATCTCATCGGCGTCGATGCTCGGCTGGTCGACGTTCGCGACCACGATGGCCGCGGCGCCGATCGCCACCGCCACCAGCACGTAGCCCGCGGCGATGGCGGGACGGCGGAGCACTGGCAGCGGCGCCCGCCGTTCGACCACGAACCACGATGCCGCCACCAAGGCTGCCGTCGCCGAGACCCAGACCGCCCCGAGTGCCGGCCCGCTCAGCCCGGTGGCCTCTTCGTCCAGCACGACGATGACGGGCCAGTGCCACAGGTAGACGCCGTACGACACGCGACCGATTCCCGCCAGCGGCCGCACTCCCAACACCCGACCGACGGGTCCCTGACCCGCAGCGGCATTGACGATCGCCAGCGAGGCGATGACGGCGAAGCCCAAGCCGTACAGCCATCGCTCGCTGCCGTCGATCAGCACCAACATCCCGATCAGCACCGCGGCGCCGAGGCCGGCGAGGCCGGTCTGGATCGGCCCGATGTGTCGTTCGCCGGTCCGCACCCCACGCGCCAGCACACATCCGGCGACGCAGCCGACTCCGCGCGTGTCGGTGCCGAAGTACAGACGATCGAGTTGGACGTCCTGCTGCGTCGCCAACCACCACGCCCAGATCGTCGAGCCGACGGCCGCCGCCGCGGCGACGGCCCCGATCGTCAGCCGTGCCGACCACCCGGAACGGCGGGAGACCCACACCGCGCCGATGATGACGAGCGGCCACACGACGTAGAACTGCTCCTCGAC
>JASJHI010000188.1:0-4558 GCA_033791105.1 Acidimicrobiia bacterium
AGGGGCACCCTCTTCCCCTACCCGCCCCTCTTCCTATCTCTGGTTCGCCCCCTGGGCGGCGCCGCCGGCGACGCCCCCGCCGATGGTGTCGTGCTGGCCGATCCGACCGCCGATCACGGCGTGGCCATCGGGATCGGAGTCAACCCGTGGTACGGGCTGCACGATCCAGAGGCAATGGCGTACGCCGTGGTCGACGAGGCGATCCGCAACGTCGTCGCTGTCGGGGCCGATCCCGACAAGATTGCGCTGCTCGACAACTTTTCCTGGGGCGACCCGCGACGACCCTCCACGCTCGGGGCCCTCGTCGCCGCCGTGGAGGGATGCTGCGGGGCCGCGCTGATGCACTCCGCGCCGTTCGTGTCCGGCAAGGATTCGCTCAACAACGAGTACGTCGGCAGGGACGGCAAGCGGCACGCGGTGCCCCCCACGCTCGTCATCACCGCCGTCGGTCACGTTCCCGACCCGGACCGTTGCGTCACACCCGACCTCGCAGCGGTGGGCAATGTCCTCATATTGCTCGGCACGACCGATCCGGAGTTCGCGGGATCGCACCTCGATCTCGTCCTCGGCCCCCCCGACGCGCCGGGACTCGTCCCCGGCCCCGACCCAGACGCTCCCGATCGTTATCGCCGGCTCCACTCGGCGATGCGCGCCGGCCTCGTCGCCGCCTGCCACGACGTGAGTGAGGGCGGGCTGGCCGTCGCGCTCGCAGAGATGTGCATCGGTGGTCGAATCGGCGCGACGATCGACCATCTTCCCCACGACGACGTCACCACAGCGCTCTTCAGCGAGTCAGCGGGCCGGCTTGTCGTCGAACTCGACCAGCGCAACGTGACCGCGTTCACCACGCTCATGTCAGACCAGATCTTCGCGCTCGGCACCGTCGACGACTCCGATGCGCTGACCATCACCGGACTCGACCCGATCCCGATCTCGGCACTCGTCGACTCGTTTGCGGGACACGACGACCGATGAGGTCGATCAAGGCGCTCGTCATCGCCGGTCCCGGCACGAACCGCGACGGAGATGTTCGGACGGCACTGGAACTTGCGGGGGCCGAGGTGACCTGTGTACTCGTCGACGAGCTCATCGAGCGTCCACAGATGCTCGACGATGCGCGGCTCGCGGTTGTCGCGGGCGGGTTCAGCTACGCCGACGCGCTCGGCGCCGGACGCATGCTCGCACTCGACCTCACCGTCGGGCTCGGCGACCGGCTCCGCGAGTTCGTCGCCGTCGGCAAGCCGGTGATCGGGATCTGCAACGGGTTCCAGGTACTCACCCGGACGCGGCTCCTGCCCGGCTCGCTCGGTCACAACGCGAACGGGCGCTTCGACTGCCGGTGGGTCTCGCTCGAGCCAGAGCGCAGCCGATGCGTCTGGACGAAGGACATCGAGGACGCGATCCACTGTCCGATCGCCCACGGTGAAGGCCGGTACGTCCATCCCGACCCGGACTCGCTCGCCGCTGCCGGGCAGGTCGCGCTCCGCTACCGCAACACGAATCCGAACGGATCGGTCGCCGACATCGCCGGCGTCAGCGATCAATCCGGCGTCGTGCTCGGACTGATGCCGCATCCCGAGAATCACATCGTGGTACGCCAACACCCGCGCTTCAGCCGCGGCGGCGGGGGCGCCGACCACCTCGGGCTGCGGATCTTCGAGAACGGCGTTCGCCACGCCAGAGAATTGTGATGGCGCTCGCCGCGACACTCGACGACATCGACCTGCCGCTCGGCGACCGCCGCGCGGGCAAGGTCCGCATCTCATACGCGTTGCCAGACGGCAACCGCGTCTTCATCACAACCGACCGCTTGTCCGCCTTCGACCGGATCATCGCGTCGGTCCCTTACAAGGGCCAGGTGCTCAATCAACTCTCGGCCTGGTGGTTCGAACAGACGAGCGACATCGTCGCGAACCACATGGTCTCGGTACCCGACCCGAATGCACTGATCGCACGCAGCGCAACACCGCTGCCGGTCGAGGTCATCGTGCGCGGCTACATCACCGGGGTCACCGACACCGCACTCTGGACGCAGTACGCCACCGGCAACCGGGTGCTCTACGGTCACCGGCTGCCCGAGGGGTTGCACAAGAACGCGCGGCTCGACACTGCGATCGTGACGCCGACAACCAAGGGCGAGGCGGGCTCCCACGACGTTCCGCTGTCCTGCGACGACGTCGTCGACCGGGGACTCGTCGCTCCGGAAGTCTGGGACCGGGTCCTGGAGGCGGCCCTCGCGTTGTTCGGGTATGCCTCGACCATCGGTGCGCGCGAGGGGCTGATCCTGGCCGACACGAAGTACGAGTTCGGACTCGCGGCCGACGGCGAGCTACTCCTGATCGACGAGGTACACACGCCTGACTCCTCCCGCTGGTGGATCGCGACGACCTACGATGAGAACATCGCAGCCGGCGTCGAACCCGAGAGCCTCGACAAGGAGGTCGTACGTCGGGCGCTCGCCGCGGCGGGGTACAGCGGTGACGGCCCGATCCCAGACCTCGGCGCCGACGTCTGGGCGTCGACGAGCCGCCGCTACGCGGACACCTACGAACGGCTCACCGGCGCGACATTCGAACCCGCTACTCAACCCGCAGGGCCTCGAATCCTGAGCGCGCTCGCCGGACTGGAGATCACTTGATACCACCGGACACGCCGACCTCCGAACTGCGCATCACACCGGTGAACCACGATCCGGCCAAGCGCACCATTCACGTCACGACCGACAGCCCGAAGGACGAGTGCGGTGTCCTCGGGATCTCGACGCCGCACGGTGAAGGCGTCGCCGAACTCGCCTTTTTCGGGCTCTTCGCACTCCAGCATCGCGGTCAGGAGGCAGCCGGCATCGCGGTCAGTGACGGCAAGCGCGCCCGCGTGCACAAGGAGCCCGGACTCGTCGCCAATGTGTTCACGCCCGAGGCGCTCGCTCCCCTCGCCGGTTATCACGCGATCGGGCATACGAGGTACTCCACGACCGGCTCGAATGTCGAGCGGAACATCCAACCGTTCATCGTCGAGACGATGCACGGCCCGCTGGCCCTCGCCCACAACGGCAACCTCGTCAACGCGCCCGCACTCCGCGACGAGCTGCTCAACCGGGGCTTCGGCCTCACCGCCACGAGCGACTCCGAGGTGATGACCTTGATGCTCGCCGCAGCCGGAGGGCAGACGTGGGAGGAGCGACTCGAACGAACGCTCCCTGCGTGGAAGGGCGCGTTCTCACTCGTCATTCTCGCCGCCGACCGAGTGATCGCGGTGCGCGACCCGTGGGGTTTCCGGCCGTTGTCGGTCGGCCGACTTCCCGGGGGTGGGCACGCCGTCGCCAGCGAGACCTGTGCACTCTCCACCCTCGGCTGCGTCGAGATCGACGAGGTCCGGCCGGGGGAGCTCGTCTCGCTGCGTGGAGCGGAACTCGAACGCTCACAGATACTCGCACCGCAGCCGACCACCGCCCGCTGCACGTTCGAGTTCGTGTACTTCTCTCGACCCGACTCGGTCTGGGCGGGGAGCAACATTCACCACGTTCGACAACGGCTCGGCGTCGAACTCGCCATCGAGGCGCCGGCCGAGGCCGATGTCGTCATCCCTGTGCCCGACTCCTCGATCCCTGCAGCAATCGGCTATGCCGCCGAGAGCGGACTGCCGTTCAACGACGGACTCATCAAGAACCGCTACATCGGCCGCACGTTCATCGAGCCGACCCAGAACATCCGCGATCGTGGCGTCGCCCTCAAGTTCAATGCGCTCTCCGAGAACCTGGACGGCAAGCGGGTCGTCATGATCGACGACTCGCTCGTTCGGGGCACGACCGCCGGGCCACTCGTACGGCTGATCCGCGAGGCCGGCGCATTGGAAGTTCACGTACGGATCACCTGCCCGCCGATCACCCATGCCTGCCACTTCGGCGTCGACATGGGCCACGACGGCGATCTGATGGCCGCTCGCCTCAGCGTGGACGAGATCCGCGACCACATCGGGGCCGACAGCCTCGCATTCCTTTCGCTCGACGCGATGATGCGCGCGGTCGAAGGTCGCGACGATGCCACCGGCGGTGGCTACTGCAATGCGTGCTTCACCGGTCGCTACCCGATCGCCGTCACCGAGGCGCAGGCCAAGCTCTCCTTCGAGGGCGTCCTCGCCTGATGCGAACCGGTCGCTGATGCGAGTGCTGATCATCGGAAGCGGCGGCCGCGAGCAGGCGATCGCGTGGGTGTGTCGGCGCGACGGACACGACGTGCGTCTGGCACCCTCGCTGGGCCACGCCGACCGATCCGACACCGACCTCGTGATCCCAGGGCCGGAGGCGGCCCTGGTCGACGGCGTGGCCGATGAGTGCGCTCTCCGCGATCTTCCGTGCTTCGGACCAACCAAGACGTTGGCGCAGCTCGAGTCCTCGAAGGGCTACGCGCGCGAGCTGGCGACGTCGCTGGGTATCCCTGGGCCGGCGTTCAGACGGTTCACGGACGAGCTGGACAGTCCCGACGCGGCGATCGCTTGGTACGGCGAGCTCAACAGGCCTGTGGTGGTGAAGCTCGACGGACTCGCCGCCGGGAAAGGGGTG
>JASJHI010000189.1:0-2766 GCA_033791105.1 Acidimicrobiia bacterium
GCGAGCAAGTGCCGTCGCCAGACGTAGTTCATCGTGTTCTCGACGAAGCCGACCGCGTCGGATTCGATATCGCCATCGATTCGGTCAAGGTCCTCGGATCGATCCAGCTGCGCGGCGGCGACCGTGGCGGGCAATGCCGAAATGACCGCGAGTTGGGCTTCGACGAGGCGGGAGAACGACGCTCCCATCAGGCGCGCCAAGCGTGCGACGTCGTCATCGCTCATCGCTCCGGCGGCGATCATCGTCCCGAGACGCCTCACGATGTCGACGTCCTCGGGGCCGAACGCAATCTCGCCGGGCGTCACCTCGGGGAAGCCCATGGCCCGCCACCATCGTACGGATCGCTCGGAGTCAACGCCCGTGAGAGCCTCCACCTCGGCGCGTTGCAGCGAAGGGGGTTCGATCCCAACCAAGCGATACACCCCCTCGAGGTCGTGCTCGAGCGGATCGCCATGCGACGGGGCCATTCCCCAATCATGACCGCTCCAACGCTGAGGGCCGGGTCGATACGAAGCCATGGTCCGCAGTCAGCGAGGCTCGGCTTCCCAATGGCGAACCGCTGGCCCGGTTCCAGCACCTGCTCCACGCCCACGCCGATGCGAGCTGGAACATCGAGATCAAGAGCGATTCGTCGATGACCCCGATGGTTGATCTCCTTCGGCGCCGTGGCCTCGGTCCGCGAGTCTGCTCGAGTTCTTTCAGCGACTTTCGGATGCCCCGTGTCCGCAAGGCTGCCGATGACCTGAATGCTGCGTACGCGACCGCGGAACGAACGCAACGACGAGCCACGTGGACGTCAACGAGTCGTGCGGTCCTGTGTGCTGCGGAACTTGTCCATGAGGTGGCGTCCGGCGGTTGTCGGCGCGTAGCGCGCAGGATGTTCGGCATCGCTACATGTCGGCAGACATTCGAGCTGCGCGTCCCAGTTCGCGTTGTGGAAGAACGCCAACGACATCCGTGTGGAATCGCGATCGGGATCGTGCGGCGGCACGGCGACGCGGTGCACCGTGCTGCGCCAACGGTCGTTACTCCATCGCTCGAGCGCGTCACCGACGTTGACGACGAACGCACCTGGCATCGACGGCACATCATGCCAGCGGCCGTCGAGTCCGCGGACCTGGAGTCCACCGGGCGCGCCGTCCTGACGAAGCAGTGTGAGCGTGCCGTAGTCGGAATGTGCGCCGGCACGAAGTTGGCCGGGCTCGACCGGAGTTGCACCGAGGTCTGGATAGCGCAGCGCACGTAGCGCCGATGTGTGGCGATCGACGAACCGCTCGAAGAAGTCGCTCGGCAATCCAAGGGCGGACGCCGCGAAGGACAGGATCCGCGCAGCCAGACCACCCATTGCCCGGTAGTACGCATCAAAGGCCGTCTCGAGTTCGGGGAGCTCGGGCGGCCACCGGTTGGGAGAGAAGACGAACGCTGCCACTGGGTCGTCGAGACCGGCGGTCGTCGATCCGAGTGGGCCGACCGAGAACGTCTCTTTGAGATCTGGCGGCGTCGATTGCCCGAAGCCCGCCGCGAGCGCTTCAGAACGGTACGGAGCGTACCCATAGGCATCACCGTCAGGGATCCGCACCGCCATTCTGGCGGCGTGCGGGAGATCGAAGAACCGTGTCGCCATGTTCCAGGCGTCGTCAATGACGATGGGGTCGATGCCGTGTCCCAGGATCTGGAAGAAGCCGACGCGCCGACACGCCACGTCGATCGCAGCCGCGACGTCACGGTCGGGATCAGCGAGGTCGACGGTGGGTACGACTCCCCTCATCCGAAGCGCGCCGTGGTCCTTGCGCGCGGCGCCAGGGTCGACGCGATGCGTGCCCTATACGACCGCTGTGTCCTTGCTCCACATGTCGACGTCGCCCGTTTGCTCGAAGGCCCGGCGTCGTGATGGGCCTCCCACGAAGCCGTCGACCTGGCGGCCGCGGCCATCGCAAACACCGAAGTACCCACGAAACTCATCTCGTCGCCCGAACCTACCCGACGGCCCCCTCGAGACCGATCGTCGACATCGCTGATCGACGCTCGCGGACCGCGCGCTCCAACATTCTGGGCACCTGTCGGTTGCCCCATCCAGATGGTGTTGTCGAGACCACGGGTAACGACCCCCGACGGCCCGGCCGGTCGATGTCGTTCGGCCGACCCTCGACCGGCCGACACGGTTGCGTTGGCGGATCGAGGGCCGCTGTCGGGCTCCGCGTCATCAACCTCCAACGCCGCGAAAGATCGTGGTGGTCGTTGTGATGCGGCAATTACTGCCGCGCGATCGCGACCTTGTAGCGCTCCTCTGGCGTGATCAGGTGGTCGAGATCCTCGGCGTTTTCATCGATGTCGATCTGTACCCAGTTCACGGTCCCGTTGAACGCGTTGTCCGATCACGGCACGGTGAAGGGCACTGTTGGGGCGCCTCCGAGGCGGTCGCGATCTGAGCGCGGTCGACCGGCGGCGGCGAGGCATGAAGAACTGACCGACTTGGTTGGTTGTCGCCGCCGATCGCGCTCGACGTTGGCGGCGATCGATTGTGCGGATAGCAAGGCCCTGTGGGGGATGAGCGGGACGGGGTGCCGCCGTGCGACGAGGACCGCGGAACCGGTGCTCGGGAGCGGCTCGAACGCTGGTGGAAGCAGAGTCGTTCGCGTGTCGTCGGGGCCGGTGAGCGGCTCCCGTTCTCCGGTGTTGCCGTGCGCGTCTACGGGCGTGACAAGCACGCCGCCGGGACCTTGCTCGGGAGTGCCCTGGCGCTTCGTCTCTTCCTCTTCTTCGTTC
>JASJHI010000190.1:0-9280 GCA_033791105.1 Acidimicrobiia bacterium
TTCTGCCTGATCGGGCTGCACGACGTTTACGGCCTGGACTTCGAGACCTTCATACCGATGCCCGGCTCACCGATCGTCGCCGACAGTCTGCGAGCCGGCGAGATCGACGTCGGGGTTATGTTCAGCACCGATTCCGCCCTCGTCGACACCGACCTGATCGTGCTCGACGACGACCTCGGCCTGCAGCCGGCGGAGAACGTGGTTCCGGTCATCCGCGCCGACGCCCTTGCCCGGTGGGGTGCCCGGGTCGAAGACGTGCTCAACGAGGTGTCAACGCGGCTCGACACGTCCGATCTCAGACTGCTCAACTTGCGTGTGGAGGATCCAGCGTCCGACATCGGCGCACTCGCCGAGCTCTGGCTCGCGAGCTGAGGGACGGTTCAGCCTTCGGCAGACGGGTCGACCTGCTCGCGGCCGTCGGTGATCAGTCGAATCGCCTCGTTCACCTCGTCCCTCGTGACGAAACCGAGCGCGATGCTGACCTCGCTGACGAGCGCGGCGGACACGTCGACATCGAAATCCAGGTCGATCGATGTACACCCTCCGTCGAACGTGTACACGCGGCGGCCCCGGAATCCCGACTCGATCGAATCGACGAACTCGAACCGTGCCGCCCCGGCGACGTCGCTCGGTACCTCGACGTAGCCAGTTGTGTCGCAGTTCTCGCGTAACTCGACCTGCGCGGCGTCGTTGCCGGCGATCGTCGAATCGAGGGTGAACACGGTCCCTCGCTCATCGATGTGGGTTTCGTCCACACTCCACCCGAGTGGCATCGCGTCGAGGCACGGGATGAGCTGGGCCGTCGGCGCCGACTGCGCGGCGAGGACGAGCACGGCGAAATCGTCGCACCACGGCGGGTTGGCGTCGCCCGGCGTGCGGCCGCAACCGCCGGCGACCACGGTCAGAAGGAGCGCGACGCTCACGAGCTTGACTTGACCCGTCACAGCAATCCGATCCCGTTGAGGTTGCCGAAGCCGAGCACGGCGACCGTTGCGGCGAGCGCGCCCAGCCAGACCGCAAGTCCGACGCGCCGAATCGTCCACCGCTGAACCGAGACCTTCGGGCGCATCGGCACACAGCACCTGAACTCGGCGACCAGATCCCGTCCGTCGGCGTTCATCTCACTGCGCAGCTGGCCCGGCACGGTGACGCTGCTGGTCGCCGCGAACGCTTCGGCGATCTCGTCCGCCGAGAAATGTCGCGCTGCGATCGCGTACACATGCTCCGACGTGGAGTGCAGTGCGAGCACCATCATCTTGTTGGCGAGGTCCGCCGCCTCGCGCCACGCCGACGGACGGACCTCCGCGAAGGCGATGTCGATGAGGTAGAGGTGACCATCGCGCTCCATGACGTTGGCCGGTTTGATATCACGGTGCGCCAGCCCGTGGTCCCACATGCGGCGGACGATCGTCAACCCCTCCTCGATCGTGTCGTCGGCGACCTCGGCGTGGGTGAGCTCTTGTGCGTCGGCGAGAAACTCCGTGACGAGCACGTATTCGCGCTCGGGTGTGATCGTGACGACGCCCAGCGGTTCGGGAACGGCGATGCCCGCATCGCGCATTCGCCTCCCCAAGTAGTCTTCGCGCTCGACCAGGCGGCGCACGTTCTGGAATCGTGACTCGTCCTCCAAGCGGCCGTACCGCAGCTCGCGCCCGATCTTGTACCAGCGATCGGACCGAAGGTGACTTGCGGCGTAGAGCTTGCCGAAGAGGTCGTAGCCAGGATCACCGGCCACAGTGATCCTCATCGGTGTCGACCCTGCCGAACCCTCCAATCCAACCGGAGCGAGAGCAGCGACCTCGACACCGAGCTGCTCTGCCATCGCGACGCTGATCGCCTCGCCCCTGGCGCCCCCGATGTCGAGATGGGCCGTGCGCCCTCGTCGGAAGCCGACCGGGAAGACTTGCTCGGGGCAGAAGAACAAGAAGCCGGTGGCCATGATCGCCGCGCCGCACACCGCTCCGACGGTCGGGTCCAGCGGGTACTCGACGCCGAGATAGACACGCGACAGCCCGAACAGGGCAATGACCGCGATGACGAACGCACCGACGCGTGCACGGTTGCGGGCAGTGGGCACGAGCGCGTAGTTCGCGCCGACGAGCACCGCGGTGAGCTGTGCTACCGGGAGGGAGGGATGGGCAAATCCTTCCCAGGCGGCGAGCTGCTCGACCCTCCACGGTCGTGAACGACCGACGAACGGCGCAGCCCAGAGGGCCACGTAGCTCGTCACGATCAGCCCGACGACGTACACGAGCAGGTGGCGCAACCGCCGGGCCGCAACGAGCAACAGCATCGTCGTCCACGCGGCGACGGGGACGGCCCACGTGTAGCCGATCTCGTGCACGACCTCGAGTGCATCGGTCAACCACTCCTGCCGGTGGTCGGCGATCCACCGCACGGCGATGCCCTCCTTCTCGTTGAACCAGAAGCCGAGCTCCGGGATCGCGACGGCGCCGGCGACCCACAGAGCGGCACCTCCGACCGCCGACCCGATCAGGATCCAACCGGCGCGGGAGACATCGTGCGGCAGCGGTGGTGGTTCGCCGACCGGCCGCCGGCGCCGGGCCGCGTGGCGCTGGCGAGCCGCGGGGCTGGCAACGAGCGCCCTCGGCGTCATGTCCGCGACCTTGATTCATGCTCGATGATCCGCTGAACATTCCCTTTCCGAGTGGAGCGGTCCAGCGCGGACGGGACAGTCTCGCCAGCGATGTTCTTGCTCGCCGTGCTCGTTTTGTCGGCCGTCATGGTGATGGTCGCGCTCTCGCCCGGGGCTGGAGCAACGCGACGCTGCACACGACCGAGCAAGAGCGCATCGATCTCGAGTTCGAACGAATCGCCCGCCGCCTCGAATCGCTGACCGGCCGACCTGGCGCGCCGAGGGCGCGAGACGACGGTCCTCCGCCGGCTCCGCGCTTCGAACAGGCTGCGGGTGCCATCGTCATCACCGTCCTTCAGTCCACCCAAACCTTGGCCGGACCTGCTGCGATAGAGGCCAAAGTCTTGGGGGCAAGGTCGTCGGTGTCGCTGCGCCCTCACAATGCGCCGATTCGAAACAGGTGCCGAATCGCGATCCACCCGGGAAGGATCGGCAGCCAGAAGGCCGAAGGCCTGGACACTGCACCACAGGGCCAGGATGTAGGACGTCGTGATCACGAACGATCCGCCGAACAGGGCGAGCACCTTCGATGGTCGCGACGCCACATTGCCGATCCCGGAGACCGACTGCTTGATGATCGGCCACAGCCGGTCGAGCACCATGCGCCGACGACGAACGGCTCGGGAACGGCGGCCGTCGCACCACCCGTGACACGTCCTAGCCGACCGGTCGGTAGCACTCCGGGCGCTCGATGACCTCGTCAAGAAGCTCGCCGGGTCGCCCGCGAAGCACGACCTCCTTCCTCTTCGAGCGCGCTTACCGTGTCGGCCGATGCCATCCAGGCCGTGATCAGCAACGTCGTAACGCCGATGAGTGCCAGGTATGCGTCCTGCCGACCCCTCGCCACGATCGCTGAGCCGGACACGGACGTCACCGTCATCAGAACCTCGCCGGTTCTCAGTGCAGCAGCAAGATCGACGCCGAGATAGGGCCAAGGTCTGACCTTGCGCATGGCGACCAAGGTGTGCGCCGATGAACATCCGGCTGGTGCCCTTGCTCTCGTTGCTCTCGTTGCTCTCGACTCGCCGGGCTTGACGTGTCGTGGGTCTCAGTTTCCGCGGACGGCGGTTTCGCGTGTGTGTGGTTCGTACTCGAACTCGGCGCCGTGGGTCACCTCCTCGATGAGCAGTTCGCGTTCGAGGCCTTTGCGGGATGGGGTGATGATCATCAGCAGGCTGGGCAGGACGAGTAGCGACACGAGGAGTGAGAAGAAGATCATCACCGCGGTGAGCACGCCGAACGTCACGAACATCGGCATTGGTGCCAGCGCCATGACCAGGAAGCCGGTGATCGAGGTCATGGCCGAGATCGCCAGCGCGCCGCCGGTTCCCTCGCCGGCGCGGCGCAGCGCCGGGACCCGGCTTGGTTCGTGTTCGAATTCCTCGATGAAGCGCATCGTGAAGTGAGTTGCGTAGTCGACGCCGACACCGACTGCGATCGCCGCGATCGTGGCGGTGATCACGTTGACCTTGTAGCCGACGAGGTACATGAATCCGTACACCCAGGCGACGACCAGCAGGATCGGCACCATCGAGATGAGCGCGTACCGGCTTGACCGTTTGAGGATCGACGCCGTCCGGCGGCCGAAGCTGCGGAACACGAAGAACAAGGCGACGAACACGAGCAGCGAGGTCAACAAGATGGCGACTGGCAGCGACAGCAGCATCGCCTCGGTGAACGCGTCGAGCGTGTCCTGGGTGGTGATCGCCTCGCCCGATACGAAGATCGCGACGTCTTCGCCGGCGAGACGTTCCTCCAATGCGACACCCGCCTCCTCGAGCGCGTCGCGGGCCGGGAGGATGATCTCCTCCTCGGTGATCGCGGCAATGCTGACGGCGACGGTCGTCGCCTGCGCGCCGTCACCGACGAACAGGAACGTCTCGGTCCTTTCGATCGTGAAGATCTCGACACCTTGGTCGTTGACGACGGGGTTGGCCTTCACGTACGTGTAGATCGCGGCGACCTGCTCGTTGGTGTCGGCGAAGCCGTCCCCGTCGGTGTCGGTGATCTCGACACCGCTCTCAGCAGCGATCGCATCGCGCATCGGCGCCGACGCCGTGGCGATCTGCACGACCGTCGCGGCATTCGGCGAGAAGTCGACGTCGCCCTCGAAATCGCGGACGAACTCGGCGTCGGATGCGTTGATCTGGGCCTGGGCCTCCTCGATCGCGACGAGCGTCGCCGGCGATGTCAGATCACCCTCGACGAAGACGAAGTCAATGCCGCCCTGCGTACCCCAGTACAGCTCGGACTTGTCGAAGCCCTTGATCAGGTCGGTGTCCGACGAGTAGAAGTCCCGGACATCGAACCCCTCCTCGACGCGGGACGCGCCGACCAGCCCGAGCAGCGCCAGAAGCGCTACGGCTGGCAGGGTGAACACCCGCCAGCGGGCGAGGAAGTGGACGAGTGAGCCGGCGGCCGGGAATCCGTGACCGGCCCCACGCACCTCGTCGGTGAGCGGGCGCTCCGCTTCGGCGGCGCGCCGGTTGCGGCGACGCGTGAACAGGAACGGCACGTAGAGGAACAGCAGCAGGAAGATCGCGTAGACGGCCCAGCCGGCGGCGGGGAAGACGATCGCCATCGTGACGGCGATGCCCCCGATGAACGCGGCGACGACGAACCCGACCTTCTGTGCCGCGGTGCGGAGGTGGCTCAGGTCGGCCGGGCGGGGGCCGAGGCGGCTCTCGACCGAGAGCAGCAGTTTGGGGACGATCCAGCCGAGGACCAGGTAGCAGAGCACGAGGCCGATCGCAGCAGCGATGCCGAACTGGATGATCGCCTGGATCCCCGACACCGAGTTGGAGAGGAACGCCGCCGCCGAGGAGGCGACCGCCAGCAGCAGCGCGGCGAACACCGCGGTCTCACCGAGCGGATATGCCCGCTCGCGGGAATATCCGTCGACCTGCTGCTCCCTGGCGCGACCGCTGCCGTGGATGAAGAAGTCGATGCCGAAGCTGATCAGCGAGATCGGCACGATCATGATCAGCAGCGGCGACCCGGTCTTCAGTCCGATCAGCGCGTTGATGCCGTTGTAGCCCATCATCACCACACCGAGCCCTGCCGCGACGAGCATCGCCGCCCAATACGCGCGCAGCAGTGCTCCGGCGATGATCAGGATGAACGCGACGGCGCCGAAGATGTATGGGGCGGCGGCCGCTCCCTGCTCCTCGCCGACGAGGCCACCGTCGATGAACAGCCCGATCGCGGTCACCGACGCCTCGTCGCCACGCAACATGACCTGGACGTCGCGCAGCCAACGCTCCGCGTCGAGGTCGGTCTCGCCGTCGAAGCCGTCCATCCGCTCACCGTCGAACGTGTCGATGTCAAAGACGACGAATGCGCGGAAGGCGGGCGATGACCACCCGACGACGGCGACACCGTCGATCGTCGTCGGTTCGCGGTCGAACATCTCCGTCGAGAGCAGGCCCCGCAACGAGTTGGTCGCGGCGTCGTCGGCGAGCAACTCGCTGACGGCGACCTTGACCTCGGCGTCCGAGGCGGCCTCGAGGCCACCCGGCAGTTGCTCGTCGACCGCGTCGGCGAACGAGTACACACCATCGACCGTGACGCCGAGATCATCGAAATAGCGGGTGGTGAGATGTTGCTGCGACTCGGGATCGGCGAGCAGCGCCTCCTGGTTCTGTTTCAGCTCGAGCAGCGAGGCCCGGTTCAGGGCGTCGCCGTCAGCGCCGATCGGTTCCTCGACGATGAACGCCGCCGTCCTTACCGACGACGACGCGGTGAACAGCTCATCGGCGCGGTCGGCGGTGTCGTAGATCTCCCCGCTCGGGGCGAACGACGGCTCGGAATCGTCGGCGACCACGGGCGTGATCACAGCGAGCGCGATGCCCGCGAGTAGCACGGCGATCGCCAGCGGCCACGCGTGCCGGTTGATCCACTCGAACAGGCTGTAACCCTGCTTGGAATCGTTCCCGGTCATCGCGTACCTCCGACCCACGTCCGCCCCGAGACATATGTCGACACCCCGACGGCACCGATCCGTGCCGGACTTCGCAGGTTTCCCTCAATTGGACGTTCTTTGCGGTCGCACGGAATAGGGTCGTTCGGCCCGGTTCACGACAGCCGAAACGTGTTCGTGGTAGTCGAGAGGGACCAACGTCGACCCAACCGACAACCCCCTGACCGCATCGCGACCACAGGACTCCCGGGTCGTGATGATCGGCGCCGGTGATCGTCGGTGGCCTCCTGAACCGTCGCCGTACAACGGCGGCGGCCGACTCAAGGGAGGTAGATGTCATGGCGAATCGATCGACAGAAAAGACGGGCTGCTTCGGGGTGATCGCGCAACCGCAAAGCTACCTGAACCTGCTGTACCTACTGCTCGGGTTGCCGCTCGGCACCCTGTACTTCACCGTGCTGGTCACCGGGTTCTCACTCGGTATCAGCTTGATGCTGCTGGCGCTGTTGGGCATCCCGATCCTGATCGGGTTGTGGTACGTCGTGCACGCCTTCATGCAGCTCGAGCGGGCGATGGCGGTGGGCATGGTGGGGGCAAGCATCGAGCCGGTGGCGCCGCTGCCGGCGTGGCCCGGCGGTCTGTGGACACATTTCAAGAACTTCATGGGCCACACACCCACCTGGAAGGGCATCGGCTTCCTGCTGTTGCGGTTCCCGGCCGGGATCGCCACTTTCACCATCGCGGTGACACTGGTCAGCGTGTCGCTCGCGATGACGTTCGCACCGGTGTATATGTGGACCAGCGACAACCTCACCTGGGGAAGCATCACGTTCGATCCGTTCTGGTGGTCGTTCCTGCTGGTGCCGATCGGTGTGGTGTTGGTGTTCGTGTCGCTGCACATCATGGACGCCCTCGCCACCGTCTGCGCCCAATGGGCTGGCTGGTCCGTCGGCGGCCACCAACTCGACGAAGCACCTGCAACCACGATCCACCACCACGCGGCCGCCGCCTGACCGTGGCGGCCATCACCGGTCGGCAACGAGGAACACGACCGGGCGCGAGTACGTGCTGCTGTCTCGGTTCGCAGCGCGAGCCTGGTAGGCGATGAAGTTCATCGCCTGGCTCATCCTCGCCGTCCTGTCTCGGCCCCCTCGCCGTATTGGCGTTGATCCTGTACCCGATCGTGTGGGTGGTCCTGCTTCCATTCCGAATCGTTGGCATCTCGGTCCAGGGAGTACTCGAGTCCCTACGGGCGATCGTCACACTGCCCGCGAAGATGTTGGGCCGCGGACGCCAACACCGCTGAAAGACGAGGTCCACACCGTGTCCACGATGGAAACCGACCGGATGGCCCACCTGCTCGACGGGCCCCACCAGGCCGTGTTGTCGCTGAGCCGTGACGGGCGCGGCCCGGTGGCAGTCGCGATCAGCTATCACTTCACCGACGACGGCTTCTACCTGGTCACATCACCCGCCTCGCTGCACGGCCGCTTGATATCTCAGCTCGGCCGGGCGACGGTGACGGTCCAGTTCGAGGCCTGCGACGGGCGAAGCGTCCAGCAGCGGTACGTGATGGCCGAAGGCCCGATCCAGTTCACCGACCCCGCGCCCCACATCAAGACGATCTTGGCCAAGGACCGCGGCGAGGACAACGTCGATGAATGGACAGCCGGTGAACCGCCCACGGATGTGCGGGCCGCACTGCTCCAACCGGAACGGATCTCCGGTTACGAGTTCCACGACTCCCTCGACCGTTGACAGGATCGTCCATCTGACACCGGGCTGGCGGTCGCCGCCCTGAAATATCGATAACCATCAATATGTTGTAGTGAGGTGATTCACTGACGCGGAACGTCGCGGAGAGGAGCACCTCATGCTGGAGTGGTCGATCGGTCTGCTGACCCGGGTCGCGGGCGACGTGATCGCCACGTTCGTGAACGTCTGGCCGTTCCTGGCAATCGCCGTCCTCGTCGCCGCTGCGATGCCCGTCTACGTCGGACTCGACCGGGTGGCACACCTGCTGCGGCGCAAGTGGTGGGTAGCCACAATCGGTGCCGTCGCGCTGGCGACGCTGACCCCGTTCTGCTCATGTGGAACCACGGCAGTGCTCCTTGGCATGATCGCCACCGCCGCACCATGGGCGCCGCTGGTCGCGTTCATGGTCTCCTCACCACTGACCAGTCCGTCCGAGCTGACCTTCTCAGCCGGGTTGTTCGGCTGGTCGTTCGCCCTGGTGTTCTTCGTCGGCACGATCGTCCTCGGCCTCGCTGCAGGTGTCATCGCCCACGCGGCCGACCGAGCCGGCTGGCTCAAAGGACAGGCCCGAGCGCCCGCCGAATCACAGGGATATGGATCCGGAGCGGACGCGAGGTCGGAAGGCCAGAGGCCGGTCCCGCGATCGGTCGGTGCCGCGGCAGCCACCATGCCGACAGCGGAGCCAGCAATGATCAGGCGGCTTCGACTCGCCGCCTACGGTCGCGAGATCTGGACGGTCGGCCGCCGACTCGGCGTGTTCTTCTTCGCCTACACCGCGATCGGCTATCTCGTCATCGAGGCGATCCCGACCGCATGGCTGAACGACCACCTCGGCGGCGACTCCCCACTCGCCGTTCCCCTCGCCGCGCTGCTCGGGATCCCGGCCGACATCAACACCCAAGGCTCACACCCCCACGTTGCCACGATGGGCGACGGCGGGAGGGGGCCCG
>JASJHI010000191.1:0-5356 GCA_033791105.1 Acidimicrobiia bacterium
CTTGGCTCCCTGCCCGCACTTGAAGTGCATCGCCTGCACGAGTTCGAGCTTGTCCTCGTCGAACCCGAACTTGCCGGACGCGTACTCGTAGAAGTAGCGGCTGTTGGCGGCCTGCTCCTCGGGCAGCATTCCACCCTCGCCCGAGCAGATGCCGGTCCCGGCGAGCTCGGCGCCCTTGGACAGCGAAATCTTCGCCTCCTCCGAGAGTGCGCCGTAGCTCATGTCGGTCACGAACAAGGGGATCTCGAGGTGAAGCGGCTTGTTCGCCCGCGGACCGATCACGAGGTCGGTCCCGACGTGCTCACCCTCCTGCAGGGGGCGAGGGTCGAGTTGGGCGGCCATGATCTGGATGTCGTCCCATGTGGGGAGCTCGGTTCGCGGCACACCCATCGCGGTCATCGGGCCGTCGGGACCGAATTTCGACAATCCGTCGACCGCCAGGTCGTGGATGAAACCGACGTAGGGCTCGAGGGTCGTCGGGCGCGGCCCCTTGGCCTCGCTTGCCGGCGCGCTTGTGTCCTCGCCGTCCTTCCAGACCGTCCAGTGCGAGCCGTCGCAGAAGGGCTTGCGCTGCGAGCCGCCACAACGGCACAGCGAGAAATGCTCCGTGGACGCACCCTCAGCCCACTCCGCGTCATCCAGCCCGGCGCTGCCCTTCAGCCGGTAGGGCCCGGCCACCGTGACCGACACCGAAGGTGGCCGATCGGGGTCGTCGCGGTGCTCGATGCCGTCGACGGCGTAGCTCAGCGCGCCCGACGGGCACTTCCGAACGGTCTCGATGATCTTCTGCGCGGTGTCGCCGGCGACGTCGATCCACGGGTGGCTCTTCATGTCGAAGACGGTCGGCAACCCGTCGGTGCAGAACCCTGCGCCCGCGCAGATGTCACGATTGTCGAGGATCGTGACACTCTTGCCGACGTACTCGTCGCGCCGATCGGGAACCGAGCCGCCTGTGGCGTCGCTCGTGAAGCCGATCTTCACGTGGGTTCCGTCGCAGAACGGCTTGTTCCCCGACCGACCGCAGCGACAGAGCGCGACGATCGACTGACATTCGACCGGTCCGTCTGCGGTCTGAAGTTGTTGCAGCCCCTCGACGCGCAGCGCCCCATCCTCGATCGGCGTCACCTCGGGTGTTGATTCGCTCACATGTCCTCCAGCTTGCTGTCGATATTGCTCTTCGAAATTCGTCGTCAACCCGACTGCTCGTCGTTCGACATGGCCAGACCAGGGGTGATGACGTCGGGGGCATCGACGAGCGAGCCCTGCTTCGGGTCCCAGCACACACCATCGAGCGTCGCGCCGCGGAGATCGGTACGAGAGGCGTCGGTACCCGTGAAGTCGGCCCGCGTCAGATCGGCGCCACCGAAGCTCGTCCCCCAGCGATGGGTCAACCGGTGGGCGACCCGTCGCAGAATGGCGTCGCGCGGGTCACCGCGCAACGCCCGTTTCGAGATGATCACGAGCGAGACAGCGACCACGATGCCCGCGATGCCGCCGTTCGCCCGACCGGACGCCAGGCCGCCCAGCACAGCGACGATCGCGATCGACCACGAACCGAAGACACCGCCGACGATCCTGCCGAGGATCCCCGCCGTGATGGCTGCCAACAGCAGCGCGAGGAGCAGCGTGGCCCGTGCGGCGCGTACCCATTCGACTTCCTCCAGGAAGAAGTTTGCAACGACGTTGATCACGAGCAGGGCGAGGTAGACGACGACCACCAGCCTGATCGCGAGGCTGAATCCCTTCCACAAGATGAGCCCGACGAGGACGACGAGCATGAAGACCAGCGAGCCGCCCTCGGCGACTTCGTCGACTTCGTCGGCGGTAAGTCGCGACCCGACATCCTCCAGTGACCAACCGATCAGGGCGCCGGCAGAGGCCGCGATGGCCAACGCCACACAAAACAGTGCAATGCCGACCGCCGGCCGGACACCGACACCGGCATCACGGAAGCTCGCCGACCGCAAAATCGCACCGTCGAAGTTCGCGCCGCGAACATCCGCGCCTCTGAAGTCCGCACCTTCCAGCTGTTGGCCGCCGAAATCGGCACCATCGAGCCGCTGACCGCTGAAGGATCCGCCGCCGAGAACTCCGCCGGCCGTGTTGTCGGTGAAGTTGTGCTCGGTCATGGTGTGATCATCATCACTTGTGCCGGTCCGACTACATGCGGCGGCGCGCACGTCGACGGCCGCGCCGACGGCCGCGCCGGTGGACTCCGGCAACCGATCCCGGCGACATCGGCCGACCGATCATGTCGATGAACAAGCTGGCCGGCCCACTCGGAGCGACGAGATCACCATCGGTCACCTCGATTGCGTAGCTCAGGTCGCCGTTGCTCAGGACCGGATCGGACAGAACGACGACGACATCATTGACAGCGTCGTCTTCGAACATCGTGAGCAGGGCATTGGGTGGGTCGCTGGCGAAGCTGTCGTCGCCCTCACCCCAGTAGCCGACGAACTCGTCGGTCGGGATGTGACCGGTGACGCGGTACGGACGGTCGGAGAAGAACAGCGTCGTGCTCGAGACACCGGTCAAGGTGACGCGGCCGTCGGACCCCACCGAGACACCGCTCGAAGTCTGGGCGAACATGTACTCGATGTCGTCGGGTGCGGCGTCGCCGAGCATCGCCTCCAGGTCGTCGGATTCGGTCGGGCCATCGGACATCGTCGTCTCCTCGTTCTCATCACTTGTTCTTCGATACCGACGTTGCCATGCGCGGCGGGCGAGCGCTAGCCGGAATCGGCAACGATGTCCGACCGGTACCCTCCGCCCATGACCACAGTCGCTGGTGCAGGAATCATGGGTGCGGGGATCACCGGTGGAGGTCCACCTGCGTTCCACGTGCTCGCCAAGCCGACCGGACCGATCTGCAACCTCGATTGCGAGTACTGCTTCTTCTTGTCGAAGGAGATGCTCTATCCCGGTGACCGTTTCCGAATGGCCGACGAGATGCTCGAGACCTACCTCCGCCAACTCCTCGAGGCGCACCGCACACCCGATGTGACCGTTGCCTGGCAGGGCGGTGAGCCGACCATGATGGGCCTCGACTTCTTCCGGCGCTCGGTCGAACTCGTCGACCAACTCAAGCAGCCCCACCAACGGATCGAGTACACGATCCAGACCAACGGCGTGCTCCTCGACGAGGACTGGGCGGAGTTCTTCAAGCAGAACGACGTGCTCGTCGGGCTGTCGGTGGACGGACCGCGCGAACTGCACGACAGGTACCGCGTCGACAAGCGCGGCCTCGGATCGTTCGACCGCGTGATGGCCGGGTACGAGCACCTGAAGGCCGCCGAAGTCGACGTCAACGTGTTGTGCACCGTGCACACCGGTAACCAGGATCACGCACTCGACGTGTACCGGTTCTTCCGCGATGAGATGGGCGTGCGCTACATCCAATTCATCCCGATCGTCGAGCGAGCCACCGAGACGATGTTGCCGCTGGCCAACATCGGATGGAAGACCGGCGACAAGAAGACCGAGAAACGACCGCTGTACGTGCTCGAGGGAAACCATGTAACCGACCGTTCGGTCGTCCCCGAGGCGTTCGGTCGGTTCCTCGCGACGATCTTCGACGACTGGGCGCGCAATGACGTCGGAGAGGTGTACGTCCAGCACTTCGACACCGCCTTGGCCAACTGGTACGGCGAGGCACCAGGCGTGTGTGTGTTCTCCGAGACCTGCGGGGCGGCCGTGGCGCTCGAACACAACGGCGACGTCTACTCGTGTGACCACTTTGTCGAGCCCGACTATCTGCTGGGAAACATCGCAGAGACCCCGCTCGGCGAGCTCGTCCGCTCCGAGCGCCAGATCAAGTTCGGCCTGGACAAACGCGACACACTCCCCGAGTTCTGCCGGAGCTGCGAGGTGCGGTTCGCATGCCACGGGGGTTGCCCCAAGAACCGGTTCACCGAGACACCGTCGGGCGAGGCCGGACTGAACTATCTCTGTGGCGGTTACAAGATCTTCTTCAATCACATCGACGAGTCGATGAGGATCATGTGCGACCTGTTGCGTGAGGGGCGTGCGCCTTCCGACTTGCCGAGCGTCTTGGCATCTCGCGAGGCGGCGCGATACGCGGGCGTCGGCCGCAATGACACCTGCCCCTGCGGTAGCGGCGACAAGTTCAAGAACTGTCACGGTGCCATTTCCGACAACGCGACATCCGGCTGACCGAGAAGTACCCGGCGTGCCGGATCCGGCTTGCCCGCGCGGGGCGGCCGGTGGTGGGATGGGCCCACAGACGGAACCACAGATGATCAGAAGGGACCACACATGATCGAGACGATGGAACGCAGTACTGGAAACGTCCTCGGGTACACGGTGAGCGGGGACATGACAAAGGCCGATTACCAGACGTTGGTCCCGGCGGTGGAGGCGGCGATCAAGGCCCACGGATCGGTGTCGTTGTTGTTCGACCTGACCGGATTCCACTGGGAGAAGGTGAACGCGTGGGGTTCCGACCTGAACTTCGGCAAGCAGTTCCACGCTGATGTCGACAAGATGGCAATCGTCGGAGACAAGGGGTGGGAGCGGCACATCGCCAAGCTGGCGCAGCCGTACTACGCCAGAGAGGCCAAGTACTTCGAGACCGACGACGACGCGTGGGACTGGCTGAACGGCTGATCGTCGTCGTGCCGTCGCGCGCTCGCCAATCCGCTGAGGGCGACCCACGAAGCGTGCAAGGACATGCCGAATCTGGCTAGCGCGCGCGATGACGGTCGGCAAGGCTGAAAACGCTCTGGCCCGCGCGCGTCGTGCCGCGGGCCAACCACCGTCCGAGAAGGAGAGAGCAATGGCAGAACTGACCGAGTACCCAGCGGGTTCGAAGTTCCCCGGGACGATCGGCAAGACGATCGACGACTCGACCGAGGCCTGGCCGGTGCCGAAGAAGGCGGCGGAGGGTGCACCCAACGTCTTGTTCTACGTGTTGGACGACATCGGGTTCGGCCAGCTCTCGCCATTCGGTGGGCTGGTCGAGACGCCGAATCTGCAGCGCGTCGCCGACAAAGGCGTCATGTACACGAACTTCCACACGACGGGGTTGTGCTCGCCGACCCGAACATGCATCATCACCGGCCGCAACCATCACTCCAATGCGATGGGCTCGATCAGCGAGTGGTCGACCGGCTACCCGGGCTACGACGGCCGGATGCTTCCCCATCACGGCTTCATCTCCGAGATCCTGACCGATGAGGGATACAACACGTTTGCCCTGGGCAAGTGGCACCTCAGCGTCTCGACGGAAGAGAACATGGCCGGTCCGTTCGACACATGGCCCCTCAGGCGGGGGTTCGAGCGGTACTACGGGTTCCTCCCCGGTGAAACCGATCAGTGGTACCCCGACCTCACC
>JASJHI010000192.1:0-5237 GCA_033791105.1 Acidimicrobiia bacterium
GATCCCATCGCCGCTCGGTCTTCATTCACAAAATCAACTACGAACACAACAAGGGGTACCGATCATGCACCTGTCAATGCATAACTGGATGCGGTCAGAGCCGCTCGAAGTCACGCTCGCACGACTGAAGCGATGCGGCTACGGAAGTATCGAGATCAAGGGCGAGCCTGATCAGTACGACACGAAGACCGTTCGCGGTCAACTCGACCACTACGGCCTGAAGTGTTGGGGTGCGGTCACGCTGACACTCGCCGAGCGGAACCTGTGCGCGAAGGACGAAGCGCAGCGCGCGGCGACGGTGCAGTACATGAAGGACTGCATCACCATGGTGAAGGAACTCGACGGGCACGAGCTCACGATCGTGCCGGCGACCGTGGGCAAGATCGTGCCCGACGGGCCGCCCGAGGAGGAATGGGTGTGGGCGGTCGACGCCCTCAAGGAAATCCATGAGCACGCCAGCGCGGCCGGCGTCAGGATGGGCATCGAGGGCCTGAATCGGTTCGAGACGTACTTCATCAACCGGGGCGACCAGGCGCTGGCGCTCGCCGACGCAGTCGCGCCCGACGTGGGTGTGTGCCTCGATGCCTTCCACATGAACATCGAGGAGGTCGACTTCTATCAGGCCATTCGCGATGTGGGCGACCGGCTGGTCGACTTCCATGTGGCCGACAACAACCGGATGGCCGCCGGGATGGGCTCGCTCGACTGGCAGACGATCGTCACGACGTTGCAAGAGGTCAATTACGACGGTGCGCTGACCGTCGAGTTCGTAGCACCGGTCGACCGAACACCTGCGAACCAGTACCCGGACGCCCTGGAGACGGATCCGGTCGACATCTCTCCCGAGGAATTGCAGTTCATCATCGACCACGGCAGCAGCCTGTTGTCCGAGGGCTTCTACGACATGCTCGTCGAGAAGTGCGCCACGACGATCCTGCCCCTCATCTGAGGAACGGACTCGATGCTCATCCGCGACATCGGCGCCCGCTGGCTCCGATACCCGATCCCCGAAGCCGACCAGCACGTGTCGGACTTCGGTCGGATCTCCAGCTTCGACATGGCGCTCGTCCACGTCGAATTGGACAACGGTGTCATCGGATGGGGTGAGGCGAAGGCCTCCGTCGGCAGCGCAGGCGGATGCCAGTCGTTGGTCGCGACGATCCGCGACGAGCTGGGGCCCGCGCTGATCGGCGAGGACGCTCGGCGGATCAACCGGCTGTGGGACGTGATGTACAACGGGACTCGCTTCGGGCACGCCCTCGACAGTGGGCGGGCGCTGCCGATCCTCGGTCGGCGCGGCGCGACGGTGACCGCGATGAGTGGCATCGACATGGCGCTGTGGGACGCGCTCGGCAAGTCGTACGACATGCCGGTCGTCGATCTGTGGGGTGGGCCGCGTGCGGACACGCTCCCGGCGTATGCCAGCGGAGGGTGGGCCGACGCGACGTCGATCGGTGGTGAGCTCCAGGGATATGTCGATGCGGGATTCGATTCTGTGAAGATGCGCGTCGGCGTGATGGATGGTGACGTCGACACGAGCGTTGAACGCGTCCTTGCGGCGCGCTCGACGCTCGGACGGCATGTCGGTCTGATGGTCGACGCACACGGAACGTTCGCTCCGACAGATGCGATGCGCTTCGCCCGGTGCGTCGATTCGGCCGGACTCCGCTGGTTCGAAGAGCCGGTCAGCAGCGACGATCGTGCCGGTACGGCACGGGTCCGCGCATCGACGTCGACCCCGATCGCGCTCGGGGAGAGCGAGTTCACCCGGTTCGATTTCCGCGACGCCATCGAGGCCGGCGCGGTCGACGTACTCCAGCCCGATCTCGCGATCTGCGGGGGACCGACAGAGGCCCGTCGTATCGCCGCGCTGGCAGAGACATACCAGCTCGAGTTGGCGCCGCACTGCTGGGGGTCCGCACTGTCATTCGCGGCTGGGGTGAGTTTGGCGTTCGCGAGTTCGGCAGCGAAGGTCATCGAGTATTCGCTCGGTGCCAATCCGATGCTCCGAGAGCTCCCGGAACAACCGATCGAGGTCTCCGGCGGCCGGGTCCAGGCGCCGACCCGGCCCGGATTCGGCATCACGCCGAACATGAGCTTCGTCGAGCAGTACGAGCGGGACTGACGAGGAGGAGTCATGCGCATCCAACACGTCAACGTCTTGGTCGATGATCTTGCGGCCGCCGACGCGTTCTATGGCGACGTCCTCGGTCTCGAGCGGAAGCCGACGCCCGACCTCGGCTTTCCGGCGCAGTTCTACGCCTTCGCCGGCGACCAGGAACTCCATGTCAACGAACTCTCCGACCTGCGGCCCGAGCGCGCACACCTCTGTCTCCGGGTCGGTTCCTTCGACGAGCTCTACCACCGAATGCGCGCACATGATGTCCTCGAGATCGAGACGTGGGGCAAGGTGCGGCGGCTCCCGACCGGAACGATGCAGATGTTCGTCCGCGACCCCTCCGGCAACCTGATCGAACTCGCCAGCGAACCCGGTGACCCGATCGATCCGTCGATCTTTGCGCACGACGAGGTGCAGTCCGACGAGGGGTTCTTCGATGCCGAGGGGTTGTCGTGATCGTCCTCCTCGAGACCGTGCACGATGACGCCCGACGCATCCTGGAGGACGCCGACGATGTCGTGCTGACGAGCGACCCGTCCGGGATCGACTCCATGATCGATCGTGAGGAAGTGCGCGCGGTGGTCACGCGCGGGCGTGGGCGGATCGACGACGACCTCCTGCGCTCGCTTCCTCGGGCGGCCGTGGTCGGTCGCTGCGGGGCGGGTCTCGACAACATCGACGTCTCGGCAGCCGCCGCATTGGGTGTCGCGGTCGTCCACGCGCCGGGGAGTACGACATCGGCGGTCGCCGAACACGCTGTGATGCTGATGCTGGCCATCGCCAGGCGGCTGCCCGATCTCGCGGGCGCCGTGCAAAGCGGTGACTGGGCGCGGCGAGACGGCTATCTCGGAACCGAGCTTCGTGGGAAGCGTCTCGGCATCATCGGCCTCGGCGCGATCGGCTCACGTGTCGCCGAGATCGGTCGATGCTTCGACATGGAGGTCGTCTGCACAACCTCCCGCGATGACGTGGCGATACCCCGCCTCACCCTCGAAGAACTACTGGTGACGTCGGACGTCGTACAGATCTGCACCGCGCTGAACACGCGGACCACAGCGCTGCTCGGCGCTGCCGAGTTCACGTTGATGCGCCCTCACGTGCTGCTCGTCAACACCGCACGCGGCGCGATCGTCGATCATCACGCATTGGCTGCGGCGCTGCGCGAGGGACGGCTCGGGGGATACGGCGCCGATGTCTGGTGCGATGAGCCACCGATCGACACGCGGCTGCTCGCGGACGAGCGCGTGCTGGTCACGCCCCACGTTGCAGCACTCACCGACACGACCTATCGGGAGATCTGCGTTCGGACCGCCGAGTCGGTCGCGGCGATTCTCGCCGGTGAACACCCGGATCCGACGACCGTACGTGTCGGCACGATCGAAAACTGAGGAATGGAGAAGATGGTGCCCGAGTCCCCCGACGACGCAGAGCTCGTCGCAAATCCGTACACCGCCGAGCGCAGCGGCGGCCTCGTTCCGCAGCCCGGCGCGGTCGCGGTCTACGAGGAACACATCCGGGCGCTCAACGCAGGCGAGTGGGACGGCCAGTTGTGTCAGTTCCCGAACAGCGCCGAGGTCCACCTCAAGGGCGGCGACGTTCTCCGTGGCCGGACCGCGATCGGTGGCTTCGTCGCCGCCGGGCTTCGACCGCGTGATGCGGGTGGTGTCGCCGGGCTCCAGTTCACCGAGCGGAGCCGACTGCGCGTCGGCGACACGCTCGTCGTTCAGTGGAGCGCGAATGCCGGCTTCCTCGCCGAGCCGTACCTCGGCTCCGACGCCTACGTCACCGACGGTCGCTACATGATCTCGATGGTGACGACGTTCGACCCCGATGGTCTCGTCTTCGCCTGACGGCTGATTTGGAGTTTCCGCGGCGCTCGTCGTCGCCGGCCGAATCCCGCCGCGCATCTTGCGCGTGACGCCTCGATCCGACCGCCCTCCGAGTCTGTGTGAGCGATAACCCCTGATCGTCGCGTTAGCGCTCACCGTACTCGTCTCAGCTCACGGTCCACCACGGCGTCCATGCGAAGCCATTCACGATCGAGCCATGCGTCGAACTCCTCGTCGGACGGGACTTCGCTTCGCCCGACTCGCCGTGCCACGACCTTCGCGGGATGAGGGCGGCGCGCTAGCCGATCGAGGATTCCCCGGAAGTCGTCGAGGCCATCGAACCCGGTGTGCCAGACGAAGATCAGATCAGCTTCGGGCGCACCCGCCAGTAGCGCCCGTGTGCCGGCGGGTCGGGGTGGAAGGAGATGCTGAAGATGCCTCATCTCCCGGGCCCGATCTTCGTCGTGCTCGGCGATGATCGTGAGCGCGCGCTCCCTCTTGGCCGGTGACGATCGGGTGCCCTCGGGGAAGATCACCCCGACCGAACGTTCTCCGAGGTCCCGGGCGAGATCCGTGATCTCGGCGAGCTCCGCATCACCATCACTCGCCTCACGATCGAGGAAGTAGTTCGGCACTCGAAGACCGACCACATCGAGACAGGGGTCGGAGAGCAACTCGCGCTTGAGGACGTAGCGAGGGCGGAGCCCGGCCTGACAGAGGAACACCCATGCGGACACGAGGGAGTCGCCGAGGCTGGCATGGCGAGAAAGGACGAGGGCGTCGCCGGTCGACAACGCGTCGTCGCCACCGACATCGATCTGCAGTCCCGTGGTGGTCCGGAGCGCGGTCATCAATGTGTTGGTCCACCACGCCATCAACCGATAGTGCAACTCCTGGTCTCTGCCCCTTCCGCTCAGCCACGCCCCGAATGCCAGTGTCAACCCGGCCACCTCGATCCATGCCCACAAGAGCCCGAACAGCATCAGCCGAGTGACCGGTAGACGAAACCGCACTCGCGCGAGGTCGACGACGACGGCGACGGGCACCCAGACGGGCACGAACAGGGTCAAGAACACCGCAGCCGCACCGACGGTCGGGATCGTCACGACTCGCCTCGCGGCACGCGCGCGGAAACTGCGGTAGTCGGCAGCCGGATCCGCTGCGATCGCATCAACCTTGTCAGGACGGTGAGAGGAAGCCATGGAACTCCAATATCCCGCGAATCGTGTGGGTTGGGGTGGGACGGTGTTGACCGCCCGCGTCCTGCTTGCCCTCATCCATTGCCGTTC
>JASJHI010000193.1:0-4183 GCA_033791105.1 Acidimicrobiia bacterium
ACTCCCTGTCGACGACCACCTCCGGGTCGTCGACAGGGTGTGGGCGGTCGGCGACGTCACCGGCCGCGGGGCGTTCACCCACGTCGCGATGTACCAGTCGAGAATCGTGACCGCTGACATCCTCGGCGAACCGCACTCGCCGGCCGACTACGCCGCGCTCCCGCGGGTCACGTTCACCGATCCCGAGGTCGGTTCCGTAGGGCTGACCGCCCACGCCGCGGAAGCGGCCGGCATCGATATTGCCGTCGGCCGAGCCGACGTGCCGTCGACGGCGAGGGGCTGGCTCCACAAGAGCGGAAACGATGGGTTCATCCAAGTCGTCGTCGACCGGCGACGAGGTGTCCTCGTCGGGGGGACATCGATGGGTCCGACCGGCGGCGAGGTGCTGGGCCTACTGACGCTCGCCGTGCACGCCCGCACTCCGGTCGAGGAACTGACGACGATGATCTACGCGTACCCGACATTCCATCGGGGTGTCGAAGATGCTCTCAGAAGTCTCGATTGACAGCGTCTCGCCGCATCATCGACCGGTCGCCGCAGGCCGGAGTGGACCACGATGAAGGGTGCACCTTCCGCGTCGCTGGTTGATTCACGGTGCTGTCGGCTCCTCTCCGCTGGCAAGCCGTTCGCCGAACTCACGCAGACGATCGACCGATTCCGCCGGGACGTCGGACCGCTGGTTCGCGAGCGTCACCTTGATCTGCTCGTACGTCTCGGCCTCCATCCCGCAGCGACGGCATGCTTCGAGATGCTCCTCGATGCGACTCGCCCGCTCGGCGTCGATGTGCCCGTCGAGATACTGCTGCAGGATCTCGCCGACCTGATGGCAGCTGATCCCGCCGGGTGGCGTCCGACCGAGCAGATTCATCATCCACGTTTTGATCATCGTCAACTCCTGGGAGCGAAGCCGACTCGGTCGAGCCGGTCACGAATTCGGGTTCGGGCGCGATGCAGTCGGCTCATCACCGTCCCCACCGGAACGTCGAGCACCTCCGCCGCTTCCGCGTAGGTGAGGCCGTCGATGTCGACGAGGACGACGACCTGACGGAATCGCGCGTCGAGTGAGTCCAGGGCCCGGACAATCTCGACGTCCATCTCGTCGTCGATGCTCGCGTCGACCCGTTCGTCAGACGCTGCAGAGATCATCCGATCGACCGCTGCGTCGGGATCGCGGAGCAAGCCCGGCCGTCGGCGACGATTGCGATTGATGTGCGTGTTGCGCAGAATCGTGAGCAACCACGCGCGCGGGTACCGGCCGTCGAACCGGTCGATGCCGCGATAGGCGCGGAGCAGCGTGTCCTGGACGAGGTCCTCGGCCTCGGCATGATTCCGCGTGAGTGAGTTCGCGACGCGCAGCAGGATCTCGATTTCGGGAAGCACGTACCGCTCGAATGCGGTGTCGTCGATCGCGGCGTCGCGCACCAAACCTTCAACCCTGCTGAGCGCACCCGCATTCCCGTCGAGCTTCATGGTCCGTCGACGACCAGCAACGATGACGAGCGATACGTTGCGGATATGGCTCCCATGCTCCCGGTCGTCCACGTCGATCGTCCGTTGAACGACGCGGACATCGCCCACGTCGACGGGCGCGCCGAGATCGTCGGGCCGACCGACGACGAGTTGGCAGACGCCGTGGCAGCGGTGATCGGAATCGGACATCGTTGGGATGCGGACCGGTTCGCGCGCTACCCGAACCTCTCGGTCGTCTCGCGGATGGGTGTCGGGTACGACAACGTCGATCTCGCAGCGGCCCGAGACGCCGGCGTCGTCGTCTGCAACGCACCCGACGCTCCGACCGTCTCGACCGCGGAACACACCCTGGCGCTCATCCTGGCGCTCGCCAAGGAGCTCCCCGCGCAGCGTGAACTGGCGGACGCCGGCCGACCGGGCAAGCCCACACCCACCTCGCTCGAACTCGACGGCGCAGTGCTCGGTCTGGTCGGGCTCGGGCGTATCGGACAACGCGTGGCCGTCGCCGCAGCCGCGATCGGAATGCGGGTCCGGGCATACGATCCAGCGATCACGTCCCCGCCCCCCGGCCTCGACGGCATCGAGCTCGTCGACCTCGACGCGGTGATCAGAGGGTCCGACGTGATCTCACTCCACGCACCAGCCCACGCGGAAACCCGCCATCTCGTCGGACCGGCGTCGATCGCCCGGATGAAGCAGGGCGTCTACATCGTCAACTGCGCGCGCGGTTCACTCGTCGACCAGGAGGCGCTCATCGCCGCGCTCGACAGCGGCCACATCGCTGGTGCCGCGCTCGACGTCACCGAGCCGGAGCCGCTCCCGGCAGGCCATCCCTTGCTCGACAGGACCGACGTGATCATCACGCCACACGTCGCGTCCGGTACGCGCGTCGGACGCCGCCGGCTGTTCGCACACGCCTTCGAGAACGCCGTCGACGTACTCTCCGGACGGCCGGCGTCGATCGTGACAGACTCGACGCATGACGACTCCGATCCGAACACGTTGGCGTGACGGAGAGGCCACCCTCGGCGGGTGGCTCTCGATACCGAGTCCGGTGTCCGCGGAGATCACCGCCCGAGCCGGCTTCGACTATGTCTGCGTCGACACGCAGCACGGCGCGATCGAGTACTCCGACGCCGTCCCGATCATCCAGGCCATCTTGCTCGGCGGCTCGTCGCCGATCGCGCGGGTGCCATGGAATGAGCCAGGGATCATCGGCAAGATGCTCGATGCGGGCGCTCACGGTGTGATCGTTCCGATGGTGAACTCCGTTGCCGAAGCCGAGGCCGTCGTCCAGTCCTGCCGCTACGCGCCCGTGGGTTCCCGCAGTTTCGGCCCAGGCCTTGCGGCACCTCGCCTCGACTCCTCCTACGTCGAGTGGGCGCAGGAGAACATCGCCGTCATCCCGATGATCGAAACGGTCCAGGCGGTCGAGGCACTCGACGACATCCTCGCCGTCGATGGGATCGACGCGGTCTACGTCGGGCCGGCCGATCTGTCGCTCACCCTCGGCCTGCCGCCGGGCAACAACGACGACGCCACATCGTTCACCGACGCCCTCGAGGCGGTCGTATCAGCATGCGCGAAGGCCGGCGTCGTCGCCGGAATTCACTCGACCGGCTCGCTCACGCAACGCCGACTCGCCGCTGGGTTTCGGATGGTCACGGTGACATCCGATGGGGTAGCGCTGCGCCGCGGGTTGGCAGACGAAGCCGAGCGCGCTCGCCACGCACCCGACGCACCCTCCGGCGACGCCTTGTACTGACACGTTTGCCGGCCCGGCACTCGTGCCCATCGAAAGGAGACCCAAGATGGCCGACATCGAACTGCTCGACCGGGGCTACACCGCGATCATGGAACAAGTCGTCTCGACCGGAACGGCACCGCACTTCACCGAACTGGCGCACGAACTCGGTATCGAGCTGGACGAGGCCAACGATCTCGTCCACGAACTCGTCGCGTCGACACCCGGCTGGATGCACCCAGGGACCGATTACCTCGCTTCGTTCCCACCGTTCAATCTCCAGCCGACCCACTACCGGGTCACCGTTGACGGTGAGCAGCGCTGGTTCGCCCAATGCGGCCTCGAAGCCACCGCGATCCGGTGGCTCGTGCCGGGATCGACCGTCCAGATCGAGGCGCCCTGTCTGTGCTGTGCCGAGCCGATCGTCGTGAAGATGTGCGACGAGGAGATCATCTCCGCCGATCCGGCCGATGTCGTCGGCTACACGAGCGCCGAGGTCGGAGGAGATCCGTCCACCCGACCATTCCGTTGAGCGAACATGAACCTCTTCCGGTCGGAAGAGCACGCACGAAATTGGGGTGGCTTCGACGACTCGATGTCGTCCGGACTGAAGCCGCTCGCCGAGTGGGCCGACATCTTCTCCAATCCGTTCTTCCGCGAACGCGGTCGTCGCGACTACATCTCGTGGACCCGATCGGATGCCGGCCGCGACGCATTCATCGCGCTGCGTGAACGGCTCCCGCGCCGCGACGCCTGAGACGATCCGCCGACGTCATCAGCCATCATGACCACGACTCCAACCGCGTCCGAGTTCCGGGGGCAGGTCCGCGCGTTCGACGCCGGACTCTCCGAGCGCCTGGCCGAATTCTCCCAACCCGTCGAACGGATGCGTGCGTACCGGCGAGCGCTCGCCGAGGCCGGGCTCTCGGGCATCTCCGCGCCCATCGAGCTCGGTGGCCTGGGCCTCCC
>JASJHI010000194.1:0-3236 GCA_033791105.1 Acidimicrobiia bacterium
AGCGAAGATCCTGCCCGCATCGAAAAGGGACTGCCCGAACTTGACCCGTGCCTCACGCTGCTGCGTCAGTACAGGGCGTTCGGCAGCGATGAGGAAGCGATCGCTGAACTCGACCGACTTGCCACCGAGACCGCGCACGACCCGGTGGCGTCGCCAAGAAGGACTCCTGGTATGCGCTAGCCCGACCTGAGGCCGCGGCTGTCACCTATCGCCGGGACGGGGGCGCTGTCAGCGACGTCTGTGAAGGTCCAGGAGCCGTCGCCGACGAGCACCCTCCGGCAAGCGCCATGCCTGTGATGTCGGATCCGACCGATGCAGCATCGATGCCGGCACGTGGCGCTGAGGGCGCGGTACCAGCTCAGGGCGTGCGTCGATGGACTCATGGATCTGCTCACAATGACGCAGCTGTGACCAGATCCCGGTGCACCCACCAACCATCCTCCCTGCCGGATCTGATCGGCCAGGTGGCCCTCGCGGCGTGGCGATTATGGAGCACTGCACTTGGGTAGATACCGAGCGGGCCGGGGGCGATGAGCGGGCGGTCGCCGACGTGGTTGAGGGCTGGGAGTTGACGATGCCTCGACATGGTCGGTGGCGACTCTGCTGGCGGGGCGGTCGCCTGGCCAGCGAGGCGGATGCGTACGATGAGCCGTCGGGAAACGAGAGGGATGATCTTCGAATTCGACACCTGCGTGCTCGACACGTCGAAGCAGGAACTCTGGCGTGACGGCGAGCCCGCGCACGTCGAGCCGCAGGTGCTGGCCGTACTCGAGTACCTCGTTACGAACAGCGAGCGCGTCGTCACCAAGATCGAACTGCTCGACGAGGTGTGGGGTGACCGCTTCGTCTCCGAGTCCGCCCTCACCTCGCGGATCAAGCTCGCACGGAAGGCCTGTGGCGACAACGGACGCGAACAGCGCATCCTCAAGACCGTCCACTCTCGCGGCTACCGCTTCATCGCACCGGTCAGCATCAGCGACGTGAGCCACCGCGCCGTCGAGCCCTCGTCGCCTCCCGCGGTGAGCGCTCCTTTGTCGTCTGCCCCGTCCAGTCCGTCTGCACCACCGGCCGTTCCGTCGCGCCAGCGGCCGGCGATGCCCCCGGCCTCCGTCGCGGTGGTGGGCCGATCGGACGAACTGGCCCTGCTCGACGAGGCCTTTGCCGACGTGTTTCACGGGCATCGGCGGGCAGTGTTCGTCTGCGGCGGCATCGGCGCCGGCAAGTCGACCCTCGTCGCCGAGTTCCTCGAGCGACAGGACGATCTGGACGGATGGGCGATCGCCCGTGGCCAGTGCATCCAGACCAGGGGTGGGGTCGAGCCGTACTTCTGCCTCCTCGACGCGCTCGGTCAGCTCGCACGCGTCGAGCCGGCGTCGACCGCAGCGACCCTCGAACGGGTCGCGCCCACCTGGCTGGCACAGATGCCGTCGCTCGTCGACCACGACGCGTTGGATCGGCTGGAACGGCGGCTGCTCGGTACCAGCCCGGCGCGCATGCTTCGCGAGGGGGTCGAGGCGTTGAGCGCGCTCGCGGAGGTCCGGCCGCTCGTGCTCGTCCTTGACGACCTCCACTGGGCTGACGACTGCACCCACGACGTGCTCGACGTTCTACTCCGGCGCACCGACCCCGTACCGCTGCTGCTGGTCGGCGCCGGTCGCTCCGACGCCTCCAACATCGGTTCGGTGATCGAACCGGCCGTGGCGGGTGGTCGCGTCGCGGTGATCGAGCTCGAACCGCTCGACGGTGAGGCTGTCGGTGCGCTGGCCCGCGATCGGCTCGGCGGCGTTGATCTGCCCGACGACGTGATCGACATCGTGGCCCGTCGCAGTGGTGGCGTCCCGCTGTTCGCCGAGGAGATCGTCGCGGCGTGGCTCCGCCAGGACCAGATCGCCGTCACCGATGGAGGGATCGAGGTCAACGACACGCTGGACTCGCTCGAGTCGACGATCCCGGCGACGCTGCCTCCGCTGATCGAGCGGGAGCTCGCCGCCCTCGACCCTGGCGAGCTCGATGTGTTGGAGGCGTGCGCGGTGGTCGGCGATGCGTTCGACGCCGCGGCGGTCGCCGCCGCGCTCGACCGCACCCCCGCAGCCACCGAGGACGCCCTCGCCGCCCTCTCCCGCCGTCACGGCCTCATCGGTGCGACCGGTGCGACCGGGTGGCCCGACGGCACGATCTCGGCGAGCTACGCGTTCGTGCAGCAGCTCGTCCGCGAGGTGCTCGACGACCGCATCGCACCGAGCCGCCGGGCACTGCTCCACGAGCGGGTCGGCCGGGCCCTCGAAGCCGGATACGGTGATCGGGCCGGGGGGATCGCCGTATCCCTCGCCGAGCACGCGATCGAAGCCGGCGACACCCTGCGGGCCGTTGAACACCTCACCGTGGCCGGCGAGCAGGCCAACGCCCGCAGCGCCCATATCCACGCCGCCGGCTTCCTCGAGTCGGCGCTCGATCGCGTGGGCGACCTCGCGCCCTCCGGCGAGCGCGATCGGACGGAGCTCCTGACCCGGATCGCGCTCGGTCCGGCACTCGTCGCGACGCGTGGCTGGTTCGATCCGTCCGTCTCCGAGAACTACGAGCGCGCTCTCGAGCTCTGCCGGAGCGATCCGAACGGAGCGGAGGCGGCCGCGGCCCGGTACGGACTGGCGACGGTGTCCGAGCTCCAAGGCCGCTTCGAGCGCACCGAGTCGCTGCTCACACCGCTGCTGGCGGCCGAGGCCGACGGGCCGCTCGCGATCGAGGCGCACGAGTTGGTGGCATGTTCGACCTTCCACCAGGGGGCGTTCGATCGCAGCCTGCGAAATGCTCGCATGGTGCTCGACTCGTGGGATGAGCACGCCTACAGCGTCCTCATGGCCCGGATCGCGGAGCATCCTGCGTCCTCGTGCAGCTCGTGGTCGTCGCTGGCGCTGTGGGCCCTCGGCCGCTCGGATGAGTCGTTGGAGCTGGCCGAGCATGCCGTCGAGCTCGGCGAGCGCAACCTCTACGCGCTGTCGACAGCGGTGCAGCAGCGAGCAATGTTGCACCAGCTCCGCGGCGAGGTCGAGCCGTGCCTCGAGTGGGCCGAACGCTGCCGCCAGGTCGGGGAGGATCAGGGCTTTCCGATGCGGACCATCCAGGCTGACATCTACAAGGGTTGGGCGTTCGGCGTGAGCGGTCGCGCCGACGAGGGGCTCGGGCTGATCGCCGACGGGCTCGCCCGGTTCCGCGGGGAGGGCGCCACGCTGAACGAGGCC
>JASJHI010000195.1:0-12254 GCA_033791105.1 Acidimicrobiia bacterium
CGCGATGTTGCCGGCGTCGACGATCACGTCTCCCCGGAGGAGGGCACCTTGCTCGCCGCCATCGCCGTCCGCTTCGACTGACGCCATCGTCACGAGCCCGGTCCAACGAGTGGGGCACATCTGCCGCGCCCGATCCCATGGGGTCAGGGGCGGGATGGGGAATCGGGTCGGAAGTGCATGCGGACTCCGTCGCGCATGACCCCCTCGTGTATCTCGTGGTCGGGCACGATCGCCTCCGCTACGAAACCGGCGGCGACATACGAACGGACGGCCCGCTCGTTCTCCGGGTACGGCATGATCACGACGTCGCGGGCACCGCGGACCGCCAGGAGGTACTGCGCAACCGCCCGAACGATCCGGCGCCCGAGGCCGGTGTCGAGCAGATCCGGCTCGCCGACGTAGAGGTCGAGTGACCAGATGTCGCGGCCGTCGGACGGCTCGTCGCCGAGCCCGAACTCGGCTGCGTGGCGGCTCAACTCGTAGATCTGGACATAGCCGACCGGACGATCATCGACCTCGACGACCAACGGCTCGGTGCCCTCCCGTTCGTGCTCCCCTCCGGGCCCGTACTCCTCGAGGATGTCCGCGAAGTCGAAGTCCTGGTCGCGACCCTCGTACCATTCGAGTACTTCCGGCGTCCGGAGCCATCGCAGCAGCAGGGCGTAGTCGTCGAGCCGGTTGGTCAACCGCCGCACACGCAAGCCAGGTTCGGAGACGAGGGTTGACGGCCGCTCGGCGACCGCGACTCGATCGAGTCCAGCGAGGTCGGTGCGGATCTCGAGCTCGACGAAACCTGCGGCAGCAAGCAGCTGCCGGACAGCGTCGCCCTGGTCCGCTCCGATCTCGAGCACGAGTACGCCTCCGGGCCGGAGCCGTTCCGGTGCACCCGCCACGATCTCGCGGATCGCGTCGAGCCCGTCAGCGCCCGAGTACAGGGCCGACGGTGGTTCCCAGCCGGCCACGATCGCCTCCACGTCGGGGGAGTCGTCGGCGACATACGGAGGGTTCGACACGATCACGTCCGCCAGCACCTCCGCCGGCAGCGCGTCGTACCATGATCCAGCGACGACCCTGACCCCGACCGCGGACCCTCCGAGGCCGGCCAGGTTGGCTCGAGCGAGGTCGAGCGCGTCGCCGGACTCGTCGGTGAGCCACACCGTGGTGCCCTCCCGAGGGAGTTCGTCGGCCGCCGCCAGACCGATCGCGCCCGTGCCGGTACCGAGATCGATGACCGTGCGAAGCGGCCCGAACGACCGGGCGGCGTCGATCGCAGCCTCGGCAACCGACTCGGTCTCGGGCCGAGGGATCAGCGCTCGCCCGTCGACAGCCAAGTCAAGTCGACGAAAGCCCCATCGACCGAGCACGTACTGCAGCGGCTCTCCCGCGCCGTAGCGGGCGATCATCGCGTCGAGATGACCCACCATCCGCTCGGTTGCCGGATCGTCGAGCAACAGCAGAAAGGCGGTGCCGTCCTCCCCGGCCGCGGCCTCGCACATCCATCGCGCGTGGACGCGATCACCGAGCGTTTCGGCGGTTTGCCTGAGCAGCTCGCGCCAGGTGACAACGACAGGATCGGTCATCTGTCAGTCGGTGGCGCCGCCCTCGGCGAGTAGGCGCGCACGCTCCTCGGCCGCGAGGGCGTCGACGACCATCTGGAGGTCGCCGCCGAGCACGTCGGTCAAGCGGTGCACCGTGAACCCGATCCGGTGGTCGGTGACCCGGTTCTCCTTGTAGTTGTACGTGCGGATCTTCTCGCTGCGGCCGCCACCACCGACCTGCGCGCGCCGTTCGGCCGACAGTTCGCTGTCGCGTTCGCGCTCGGCCAACTCGAAGAGCCTGGCGCGCAGCACCTGCATCGCACGCGCCTTGTTCTGCAGCTGCGAACGCTCATCCTGCATCGACACGACCAGGCCGCTCGGCACGTGCGTGATGCGTACGGCGGAGTCGGTTGTGTTGACGCTCTGACCACCTGGCCCGCTCGCGCGGTACACATCGATTTCGAGGTCGCGTTCGTCGATCTGGACGTCGATCTCGTCGGCCTCGGGCAGCACCGTCACAGTGGCCGACGATGTATGGATGCGCCCCTGGCTCTCGGTCACCGGCACGCGCTGCACCCGATGCGGACCGCCCTCGAACTTCATGTTTCGCCAGACGGTGTCACCGCGGAGTTCGAACGTCACGTCGTTGAATCCGCCCATGTCGCTCGGCGAGGTGCCGAGCATCTCGATCCGCCAACGGTTTCGTGACGCGTACGCCTCGTACATCTCGAACAGGTCGCGGGCGAACAGATTCGCCTCCTCGCCGCCCTCAGCGCCGCGGATCTCGACGATCACGTTCTTGCCATCGTGGGGATCGGTGGGCAGCATCATCTCGCGCAGTTGGTCCTCGAGTTCGGCGAGCGCCGTGGTCAGTCCATCGATCTCCGATACGAGCATCTCGCGCTCGGGACCCGATGCGTCCACCAACATCTCACGCGCGGCCGCGACATCGCCTTTCAGCGCACCATGATGTCGGTAGGCGGCGATCACGGGACCCAGGTCGTTGTAGCGCTTCGAGAGGGTCCTGAGCTGTGACGGATCGGCCAGCACGTCGGGGTCGGCGAGTTGGTGTTCGAGGATCTCGTACTCCTCGTCGACCTGGCGGAGACGCTCGATCATGGCGTGTGGAGGCTAACGAGAATCCGCCAGGCCGACGAGACCCGACGCGAGCCGTCGTTGGCGAGACGCATCCTCGGCCTCAGGTGTCGAGGGGGTGGATCGCGACGGATGTGATGAGCCGGTCGACCAGCCGAAGCGTGGCGGGCAGCACATCGCGCGACGGAAGGGCCACGACGATGTCGTCGTCGGTCATCGCAGCGACGTCGGCGGCGAACGGGATCACGTCGAGATCGACACCGGACGAAAAGACGACGGTCACCGGTCTGCCCTCAGCGTCGGAACCCGCGGCGACGCACGGGGTCGGGTCCTTGAGCGATCGCCGGGGCACCGGCGGCTGCGCCGGCCGGAGCAGATCGAGACCCACACTCGAGGGCTCTTCGATCGCGCACCAGCGGAGGTAGCGCTCACGAGCGAGCCGATTGAGTGGATGCTGGGGGGCGTCAGCGGAGCGATGGGCGACGACGGTGCGCACGACCTCTGCCAGCGCATCGACGGTCGGCACGTCGCCATGCAGCAGTTGGAAGGCCTCGCGATCCGCCGCGCCGACACCGACCTCCAGTTGCAGCCCAGCGGTGTGTTCCCGATCGCTGACTTCCTGGTCGATCATCTCGACGAGTTGTCCGGTCGTCGGTTGGTCGACGACCCGACAGACCTCGAGCCCGCGCACCTCGCCGGTGACGACTCCGTGTTCGACGGCGAACTCGGCGCCGCCCGACTCGATCAATGCTCGGAATTCGAGATGTTCGGCGGGCGCCGGTGGCGGCGGAGCCAGCGGTTCGGCGATGGCCGGCAGCAGCGAACGATCGGATGCGTGCCACACGTTGATCGGCACGTCGAACCGCTCCGCACGACGGGCGAGGAGCCCAGTGTCCGTGTCGGCGACGAGGTGGAGCGCGCCGACGCCGCGGCCGAGCGCCCAGGTGAGGGCCGGGCCGAGCATCGATCCGGCGGCGCCCTCGACGAGCACCCAGGCGGTCTCGTCGTCGATGACCGCGGCACCGTTGGGAAACGGACCGGGATCGGCGTCGACGGGCCGCCCGAGGTGGGCGGCGATCAGCGCGCGCAGTTTGACACCGAGCAGCCGGCTGCGGCGTTCGGCGGACGCCACCGGGTCCACGCGGGGATCTGGGGTGGCGGACGTGGGATCGCGCTCAGTCGGCCGCGGACGTGTCGCTCGCGGCCGTTTCGGTCGCGGCTGCGTCGCTCGCGGCCGTTTCGGTCGCGGCTACGTCGGTCGCGGCTACGTCGCTCGCGGCCGTTTCGGTCGCGGCTGCGTCGCTCGCGGCTGCGTCGCTCGCGGCTGCGTCTGCGGCGGTGCCCTTGCGCTGCCCGTAACGACGGTTGAAGCGCTCGACGCGTCCACCGGAGTCGACGAGCTTCTGCTTCCCCGTGAAGAACGGGTGGCATTCGTTACACAGCTCGACCGTGAGGTTGCCGTCGACGGTCGAACGCGTCTCGAACGTGTTGCCACACGAGCACTTGACGGTCGTGTCGGTGTAATCGGGGTGGATTCCGGTCTTCATGATGATCCTTCCACGGATGGCTGAACGGGCGGCCTCGTGCCCCCGATCGTCATCCGAGATCGACGTTCTACGCTATCGACGAATCGGTCCCGATACACCGGGGCCGCAACCGCTACAGCACGGTCACATGCCGGGCTGCTTGGCGATCTCGCTGAGGAACTCGGCGTTCGTACGGAACGTCTTCAGCCGATCGATCAGCAACTCGAGTCCGGGTGCCGCGCTGCCCTCGGCAGCAAGCCCGGAGAGCACGCGTCGCAGCTTCCACACCATCTGCAGCTCCTTGCGGTCGAAGAGCAGTTCCTCGTGGCGCGTCGACGACGCATCGACGTCGATCGCCGGGTAGATGCGACGCTCGGAGATCTTCCTGTCGAGGCGCAGCTCCATGTTGCCCGTGCCCTTGAACTCCTCGAAGATCGCCTCGTCCATCCGGCTGTTCGTGTCGACCAGTGCGGTCGCAAGGATGGTCAACGACCCGCCTTCCTCGATGTTGCGCGCGGCGCCGAAGAACTTCTTCGGGGGGTACAGGGCCCCAGCATCGATACCACCGGAGAGAATGCGACCGCTCGCCGGCGCGGCAAGGTTGTATGCGCGGCTGAGGCGGGTGATGCCGTCGAGGATGACGACGACATCATTGCCCGCCTCGACGGAGCGCTTCGCCTTGGCGATCGCCATCTCCGCGACGTGCGTGTGCTCATCGCTCGGACGGTCGAACGTCGACGAGATGACCTCGCCCTGGACGGACCGCCGCATGTCGGTGACCTCTTCGGGCCGCTCGTCGATCAGCAGCACCATGAGTTCGACGTCCGGGCTGTTCAGCTCGATCGACTTGGCGATGGTCTTCATCACCGTCGTCTTGCCCGCCTTGGGAGGCGACACGATGATGCCGCGCTGGCCCTTGCCGATCGGCGACACGAGGTCGATGATTCGAGCGGTCATGTTGGTCGGATCGCTCGGATCCTCGAGCGTCAGCCGCTCATCGGGGAAGAGTGCGGTGAGGTCCTCGAAACGCGGACGATGCTTGGCCGCTTCGGGATCAGCACCGTTGATCGTATGAATTTCGAGCAGGGCCGGGTTCTTCTCGTTCCGACCTGCCGGACGCATCTTGCCGGTGATCTGGTCGCCCCTGCGCAGTCCGTACTGGCGGGCCAACCGCAACGGGATGTAGGCGTCGTCCTTGCTTGGCAGATACCCGTTGACGCGCAGGAAGCCGTAGCCCTCGTCACGGATGTCGAGGTAGCCGGACGCATCGACCGGCTCGTTGGTCTGTGGCTGATCGTCGGTGTCGAGCAGCTCGGCATCCTCGCCCTGGGGGCCTTCCTGGCCGCGCCCCTTGCGGCGGCGACGCCGGCGACGGCTGTTGCCCTCACCCTGTTGGTTGTTGGGCTGATTGCCGCCCTTGCCGCCTTGCTGGTTGTTGGACTGGTTGCCGCGGTTGCCGCCACCCTGGTTTCCCTGGTTTCCCTGGTTGCCCTGTTGGGCACCGTCCTGCTGGGTGCCGCCTTGCTGGCGACCCTGGCCGTTCTGCTGCTTGCCGGACTGGCGTTGCTCGCCTGACTGGCCGCGGGAGCGCTGCGCACGATCGTCGCCGCGGCGTTCGGTCGAGCCCTCGCCTCGTGCGCCGTCGGACGACGACGATGCCTCCGAATCGCCGGAGGTGTCGTCGTGACCGGACGACTCGCCGGAAACGGTGAGCTCCAGTTCCCAATCGGCGAGCGGCTCGCCGTCGGCGCCGACCGGCGGATCGGGGTTCGTCTCCGGCGTTTCGGCCGACGCCGGGCTGTCGGAGCCCTCGTGCGCCGCCGGCGCGTCGTTCGAGTTCGTCTCCGCGCCCGATGAGGGGACTCCCGCAGACGGGGACCCGTTCGTGTCGGCCGGCGTGCCGGTGCTGCCAGCGCTGCGCGCCGAAGCTCCGCCGCGGTCGGCGCTGCCGGACGACGCGGACGTACCGATGGAGCCGGCGACCGACGTCGTGTCGAGAATCTTGTCGATGATGTCTGCCTTCTTCAGGCGGGAGCTGGCCTTGACGCCGAGCGCCTTCGCCATTTCCAGCAGTGTGTCCTTGTCCTTCGACTCGAGGACGGACTGTTCGAGTGCCGCTGCGGCCACGATGTTCCTCTCTTGGTCGCCGCCGCGCACGCGGTGGACAACCGATGGATCGACTGTCCGGGAGATGTGGGAACGAGGGCGGGACCGGGCTGGCCGGAACAGAGCTCGAAATCGGTTCCCCTGAACAGAGTTCGCACACGATCGACGCCCGGTACTCGTGATCCGAGTACCCGAAATCGGCGTCGGGTTGCGGCCCGGTCAAACCGGGCATCACCAACGATAGCGAGACAACCGCGACCGAAGCAACGTCAGTGGATGGTTCAGTCGAACGTGGCGGCGACGTTCAATGGCCGGTGAGGTGCTCGACCAGGTTCTCCACGGCAGCGAGATCGGCATCGACGACGGCCGTGCGCTCCGGCAGTTCCAAGAGGCCGGCGAGATGGTCGGGCAGTGCAGGGCGGACCCCGGTCGCCCGCTCGACCGCGTCGGGGAACTTCGCCGGATGGGCGGTCGCCAGGGTGACGATCGGGCCCGCCGACGCCGGATCCACGGTCCGCAGCCGCCGGACCGCCGCCGTCCCGGTCGCGGTGTGTGGATCGATCGACCAGCCGGTGTCGGCGTGGACACGGCCGATCTCCGCCAACGTTGCGGCGTCGTCGATCGCGATCGCGCGGAACGATCCCTCGATGAACTCCGCCCGTTGATCTGCCTCGACATCGAGTCGACCGACCGCGCGAAAGCGATCGAGTTGCTCGGAGGTCATGCCACCGTCCCGGCCGTTCATCTCGAACAGGAGCCGCTCGAAGTTCGAGGAGACCTGGATGTCCATCGACGGGCTGAGGGTCGGCGTGACGCCGTGGATCGACATGTCGCCGTCGTTGACGAAGCGCGTGAGGATGTCGTTCGAGTTCGAAGCGATACAGAATCCCTCGATCGGCGCGCCCATCTCGCGGGCGATCCAGCCGGCGAGCACATTGCCGAAGTTGCCGGTCGGGACGCAGAACGTCGGCGCGACGGCAAACGTCTCCGCGGCGGTGACGTAGTAGACGATCTGCGCCATCACCCTCGCCCAGTTGATCGAGTTGACCGCCGAGAGCCGGTTGCGTTCGCGGAATGTGCGATCGTTGAACATCGCCTTCACGAGGTCCTGGCAGTCGTCGAAGGTGCCACGGACGGCGACAGCGTGCACATTGGCCGCGTCGACCGTGGTCATCTGGCGGCGCTGCACCTCGGTGGTCCGCCCGTCCGGATAGAGCACCACGATGTCGATGTGCTCACAGCCGGCGACCGCATCGATGGCGGCCGATCCGGTGTCGCCGCTCGTTGCGCCGACGATCGTGACGCGCTCGCCCCGCTCGCCGAGCACATGGTCGAACATCCGACCGACGAGCTGCAGCGCGACGTCCTTGAACGCGAGCGTCGGGCCATGGAAGAGCTCGAGCAGATAGTGGTGGTGGTCGAGCTGCACCAGCGGCACGACCGCCGGGTGCCGAAAGCCCGCGTACGCGTCGACACAGAGGCGGCTGAGCGTCGGGCGATCGAGGTCGGGCTCGACGAACGGCAGCATCACCTCGACCGCACGCTCGGCATACGTCATCGCCGGACTGCGGTCTGTCGATGACGTTGCAGCGATCGTCGGCCATCGATCGGGTACGTACAGCCCGCCGTCCGTCGCCAGGCCGGCGAGCAGGACATCGTTGAACCCGACCTCGGGTGCTCTGCCGCGCGTCGAGACGTAACGCACGTCAGTCGCCGATCACGCGCAGGAGACCACCGACCTTGCGCACGTCCTCGAGCTCACGCAGGTCGCGCACGGTGGCCTGCACGTCGGCCTCCCGGGCGATGTGGGTGATGAACACGAGCCGCGCGTCGGGACCGTTGCCCTCCTGCTCGGCGACGCGAATGCTGACACCGTGTTCGGCGAAGACACCGGTCACCGAGTGCAACACACCTGGCCGGTCGGCGACGTCGAGACCGAGGAGATACTCGGCGGAAATCTCGTCGATCGGCCGGATCACGGCGGGTGAGAGCGTCCCGAGTGAGCCGTGTGTGCCGCGACGGAGGTTGATCGCCGCGTCGACGACATCTCCGAACACAGCACTGGCCGTCGGGGCACCACCGGCGCCACGGCCGTAGAACATCAACGAGTCGACATACCCGCCCTCGACGAAGACCGCGTTGAAGCTGTCTCGTACGGTTGCGAGCGGGTGCTGCAAGGGAACCATCGTCGGGTGCACACGCGCGCTGATCTCGCCGGTCTCGCGATCGCGCTCGACGATCCCCAGCAGTTTCACGGCGTAGCCGAGGCGGTTGGCGATCGCGATCTCGGAGGCGGTGATCTCACCGATCCCCTGGTGGTAGACGTCACCCGCGACGACCTTCGCGCCGAACGCGACCGTGGCGATGATCGCCGCCTTCGCACCGGCGTCGAAGCCCTCGACATCTGCGGTCGGATCGCGCTCGGCGTACCCGAGCCGCTGTGCGTCAGCGAGCGCCGTGCCATAGTCGGCGTCGCCGCCGGACTCGACCGCGTCGGTCATCTTGGTCAGGATGTAATTGGTCGTGCCGTTGATGATGCCGAGTACCCGTTCGATCGGTTCTCCGTGGAGGCTCTCGCGCAGCGCCCTCACGATCGGGATACCGCCCGCAACCGCCGCCTCGAACAGCAGGTCGCGGCCGGCCGCATCGGCAGCCGCGTAGAGTTCGGCGCCGACATTGGCCAACAGTTCCTTGTTCGCGGTGACCACCGGCTTGCCGTGTTCGAGGGCCGCCAGAATCAGCTCGCGCGCCGGTTCGATGCCGCCGATCGCCTCGACGACGATGTCGACGTCCGGGTCGGTGACAACACCGTGCACATCGCGGGTGAGCACACCTTCCGCGACTTCGACGTCGCGCGGCGCGGAGAGGTTGCGGACGGCCACGGTCGTCACCTCGAGCGTGAGGCCGGTTCGTTGCTCGATCGCGCCCTTCTGCTCTGCGACGAGGCGGACGAAGGCGGCACCGACGTTGCCACATCCGAGCACACCGATGCGGAGTCGCTGGGGTTGATTCGACACGGCCGTGAGGCTAGGTGATCGCAGGGCGGACGCCTCAGTGGATTCAGATCGATCCGGCAACCGGGGCCCCAGGGCGTCCCATCAACGCCGTTCTTCCAAGTCTTGTAGGACGGCCTACAGTGTCCCGCCGTGGGGAGCAGAATGCCGAGGTCGCTCGGTACCAGTTCGACGTCCATGGCCACCCGGCTTGCCGCGGCCGTGATCGTGGTCAGCCTCGTCTCGCTCGTCGTCGCCACGTGGGTCGGGCTCACGACCGGCCGCGATCTCGGCGAAGACCTGTTTTCCGACCGTCTCGACTCGCTCCAGGCAACGGCCGCAGCCGACACATCCGCCACGATGGCATCACTCGACCGAGCGACCACCGCTGCAGCCGAAAGCCCGCAGGCAGTGGTCGCCATCGAACTGTTCTCCGACGGGTTCGACGAATTGGTCAGCGAACTCGGCGACGACCGCACTCTCTACAACGACGAGATCACGCTGCTCTTCGAGAATTACGGGCCGCGCTACCTCGAGCCGCAGGCCGGAACGGGCCGTGCCCCCGCGTTTCGCGAGATCCTCGCCGAGACGCCGGCGGCCATCCGGCTCCAGTCGGACTACTCGATTCCCGCCGTCGTCGATGATCCGGCAGCCATCGACGACGCGCTCGACGGCTCGACGTGGAGCGAAGTACACCAGGTGGTCCATCCCGTGTACCGCGACATCGTCGAGCGTGTCGGCCTCGTCGACCTGCTGCTCATCGAGGCCGACAAACAGACGGTTGTCTACTCGGTGAAGAAGAATCCGGATCTCGGCACGAGCCTCGAGACCGGCCCCTACAGCGGCACGGGTCTCGCGCTCAGTGTCGATGAGGTTCTGAACGACCCCGCGGCGGGAACGTTCACGAGCGACCTCGGGTTCTACCCGACATCGCTCGAACCACTCGGCGTCATCGCCAGCCCGGTCATGTCCGACGGCGAACTGGTCGGTGTACTGGCCGCGATGTACGACAGCACGCCGCTCACGTCGATCCTCACCGCGGACGGCGAGTGGGACACCGCCGGCTACCCGGCGACGAGCGACACCTACCTCAGCGGATTCGGGGCAACCACCCGCAGCGAACCGCGGGGCTTCGTCGAAGACCCCGAGCTCTTCCTCGACGCAGCCGCGGCGGCGGGTCAGCTCACCGACGAGGAGCGACTGGCGATCGAGACTCGGGGCACCACGGTGCTCACCCTCCGCGTGCACGATTCGACCGTCACCGCCGCGGAAGACGGTGAGTTCGACATCGCCGAGCGTCAGAGCATCGCCGGTGCGGAGGTGTTCAGCACGATCGGCCCGGTCGGCTCGGCGGAGGGCGAAGACGTGCTTCCCTGGCTCGTGGTCGCGGAGGTCGACTCATCGGTCGCCAATGCGAGCATCGATGATTTCCGCGAACTGCTCATCGTGGGCGTCGCGATCTTCATCGGCATCCTCGCTTTCGCGGCCGTGTACTGGGCGAACGGCATCGTGCGACCGGTACGTCAGATCAGCGACCGGCTCTCCGACAGACGAGCGCTCCGCGAGGGAGCGCTCGTCGAGGCGCCCACACCTCTCGACGTGCCCGACCGCAGTCCGATGGAGTTCCACCGCCTCGCCTACAGCTTCGAGTCGATGGCTGCATCACTGCGCGCGCAACGTGCCGGGGTCGCCGCGGCGCGGGCGGAACGGCTCGGCTTGCTACGCCGGATGCTCCCTCCGACCGTCGCCCAGCGAATCGCCGATGGCCAGGTACAAGCGCTCGAGGAGGTCCCGCTGGTCACCGTCGGTGTGGTCGTCGTCGAAGGCATGGGTGCGCTCGTACAGGTAGGAGAGGCCGCCGCGGGCCGCGAATTGGTCGACGAACTCCTCGCCGAGATCGATGCGTTGGCCGACCAGCACGGAATCGAGCGGGTCAAGGTTGTCGGCGATGCCTACTTCGCGGCATGCGGCCACGATCGCCCATTTCTCGATCACGCGCCCCGCCTCGTGAGCTTCGTCAGCGACGCTCGCGACGCAGTGCGTGAGATCGCCACCGCCGCGGGCCACAACGTCGGACTCGACATCACCGCTGGGGTCCACACCGGCGCGGTCACGGTTGGGATGACGGGCGGCACACGGCTCGTCTACGACGTCTGGGGCGACACCGTCACCGTCGCCCATGAGTATGCGCGGCGCGCCGACCACGGGCAGATCCTGGTGACCGACGCGACCCACGCACTGCTCCCCGAGACGATCGGCGGACACCCGGTGGACACCACGGCCGCCGACGGCACCACGATCTGGTCGATCGAGCCGGCCACGGTGAAGGGACCCGCGTGAATCTCACCTCGGGGATGATCTGGGCGGCAGCCTTCATTCTCTTCATGCCGGTCGTCGTGTTGCTGGCGACCGAGCTCGAAGAACGTCTCCGCCAGCGCGAGTCGCCGCTGCGTCGGCCCGTGGTCCTCGCCCGCAACTGGGCCTTGCCCGCCTTCGCGGCCTGGGCGCTCTTCGTCCCGGTCCTCGACATCGACAGGGATTCCCCGGTCGTCGTGGCCGTCGCGTCGTGGTTCCTCATCGCGACCGCCGTCGTCGTTCTCGCCGTCATCGGCGTGCTGCTCGACGCGATCCGTGCTCGATCCGCACGAAGCGGCCGACAATCGGTACCGCAACTGCTGCTCGCGCTCCCGCGCATCATCGCGTACCTCGTCGCGGGATGGATTCTGCTCGCGGGCATTTGGGGGATCGACCTCTCCGCCGCGCTGACCGCGCTCGGCGTCACGTCACTGGTGATCTCGTTCGCGCTGCAGGACACGCTCAGCGGCCTTGCCTCTGGTGTGTTGTTGCTCGGCGATCAGCCGTTCCAGACCGGGGACTGGATCAAGGCCGGCGACACCGAGGGAATCGTCGTCGACATCAATTGGCGCACGTCGCGGCTCCGCGACCGCGACGGTGACGTCCCCCGCGGGGCGAACAGCCGGCTCGCCCCCCCCACC
>JASJHI010000196.1:0-4953 GCA_033791105.1 Acidimicrobiia bacterium
ATCCCGTTCGACCAGATCGAGGTTCGCCACGGCGACACAGACGAGGTGGCAAGAGGTAACGGCACGGGCGGCTCGCGCTCGTTGCAGATCGGCGGGTCGGCCGTCCTGCAGGCGAGTGAGTTGCTCGTCGAACAGGCGAAGGACATCGCGGCCTCGCTACTCGAGGCCGATCGTGAGGACATCGTCCTCGACATGGTCGGTGGCACGTTCTCCGTCGCAGGAACCCCTGCGATCTCACGGTCGTGGGGAGAGGTCGCCGAAGCGGCGATCGCCGAGCAGTCGATTCCGTTCCTCGCTGAAGCCGATTTCCAGCCGGAAGGATCGGCGTTCCCCTTCGGCGTCCACTTGTCAGTGGTCGAGATCGATCGCGACACCGGTCAGGTGGTTCCATTGCGCCACGTGACGTGCGACGACTGCGGCACGATCGTCAACCCCCTACTCGTCGACGGCCAGGTCCACGGCGGGGTTGCATCGGGCATGGCGCAGGCGCTGATGGAGGAGTTCGTCTACGACGAGGACGGAAACCCGAAGACTGCGACGTTCCTCGACTACGGCATCGTCTCGGCGGCGGAACTCCCGAGCTTCGAGCGCCTGCCCCAGGAGACGCCCTCACCATTGAACCCTCTGGGCGCGAAGGGCATCGGGGAGTCCGGCACGATCGGTGCGACGCCGGCACTCCAGAATGCGGTCGTCGACGCGCTCGCGCACCTGGGTGTCCGGCACGTCGACATCCCGACGACACCCGAACGCGTCTGGTCCACGATCCGGTCCGCCGCCGACTGACGTTCGCCACACCCGGCCCGAACCGCACCGGAGCCCGCGTCGATCGCCGGGCATACGATCGGGTGATGCGTCCCGACGCCACACGCCTGCGCTCCGACGACCGGGGAGTGACGCTGTCGATCGCCGGGCTCGATCGCTTCTTCAGTTGGTCGTGGCTCCGCGACCACGCTCGAGACGACGGCTCCTACCATGCCGACTCGGAGCAGCGCCTGGTGCCGTTGGCGACGTCCACCACGATCGGGCCGGGCACCACGATCGAGCCGGGCACGCCGGTGATCGCCGATCATCGACTTCGCGTCACGTGGCCCGACGGCTCGACGACGCATCTTCCTTTGCAGCTCCTGGGAGACGTCGACGCGCCATCACAGATGTACGACACGTTCGCGGAATCGCAGCAGCCATGGACCGGCGTGGAACTTGCAAGTCGAGTCGCGACCGTGGATGCAGAAGGGTTCGTCAACGACGACGAGCTGCTCGCGTTCGTGCTCGACCGCCTGCGACGGGACGGGGTCGTGATCGTCGAGGATGTCGACGTCGATGTCACGGCGACGCGCAGGGTGCTCGAACGATTCGGCTACGTCCGAATGTCGATCTTCGGCGATGTGTGGACGTTCGGCTCGGATGGCGTACTCGACGACACCGCATCCACGTCGCTCGATATCGAGCCCCACACGGATGGGACCTACAGCGCCGATGCCCCCGGAATGCTGGCATTGCACTGCCTGCGCCGAGCGACCGGCGGAGCATCCGTCGTCGTCGACGGTCTGACGGTGGCGAGGCGTCTCGCCACGGAGGACGCGACCTCGGCCGAGATGCTGCGGACGACGGAAATCCCCGGACGGTACGTGGGAGACGGCGCGCACCTCGTCGCCTGGCGCCCGGTCCTGCGGCACGAGCACGGGCGACTGGCGCAGGTCTCCTACAACCATCACGACCGCGCACCATTCGTCCTCCCCGAGCCGGAGATGACCGACGTGTACCGCGCGCTTCGCCGCTTCCACGACCTCACGGCTCGCACCGAACTCCGGTACGAGTTCACGCTGGAACCGGGACAGATGCTGCTGATCGACAACTGGCGAGTGCTCCACGGGCGGCAGGCGTTCGCCGGCGAGCGGCGAATGGCCGGCGGCTACGTGAACCGCGAAGACATCGAGAGCCGCGTCCGCACGCTCGCCGGAGCCGCGACGTGACCCGGCGACATACCGAGCGGCAGGACCTTCGGCGCTTGCCACGGAGTACAGCGCAAGGGACACTGGAGACGCGAACGGGGCGCATCCGGCCGCGCGAACGACCTACAGATCTCGCAGGCCAATGAGGAAGGAGCAGCAACGTGGCGTACCGGCTTGAACCGGCGAAACACGTGGAGCACCAGGTTCAAGCGGTCGCGCTGGAGCGGATCGACGACGCGCTCGCGCGTCTTGAGCAACTGGATCCGTCCGACCCCGACGGAGTCGAGAATGCGATCCACGAGGCCCGCAAGCGCTGCAAGGAACTCCGTGGCCTCGCCCGCCTCGTGCGGCCCGCGATCGGAAAGCAATACACCCGCTTCAACGCACTCGTGCGGGATGCTGCAGACGAGTTGTCGTCGCTGCGCGATGCTCACGCGGTTGTCGCCACCTTCGACGAGCTTCGCCTCGCTTCACGCCTCCAGGAGGACCCGGATCTCGAGACCGTCCGTCAACGGCAGGCGGTCTCCGCGGAGAACGCATCGGCGGCGCTCGGTCCGGACGATCGCCACGTGCGCCGTGCCGTGAGTCGGCTGACCGATGCGCGCGGGAGGATCGCCGACTGGTCCATCCCCGACGGCTTCGACCTGCTCGGTGAAGGCCTCGGCCGAACGTTCGAACGCGGCCGCGTGGGCCTCAAACGTGCGCGCCGTCGGCCGACCGACGAGCGATTCCACGAGTGGCGCAAGGCCGTGAAGTACCTCTGGTACCAGACGCGTCTGCTCGAGGCCGCCGCTCCAAGTGTGCTCGGGCCTCTCACCGACCGACTCGACGACCTCGCGGAGTCGCTCGGCGACGACCACGATCTCACGGTCCTGATCGCGCGGCTGGAGGCCGACCGGGCAGGTCTGCGCGGCGAGCGCCCCGTTGCCGTCGCGGTCGCTCTCGCCCGGGAACAGCAACGCGAACTCCGTCGACGCGGCCTCCGGCTCGGTGCGACGGTGTACGCGGAGCCGACGGCGTCGTTCGTCGCGCGCGTCGACAAGTATTGGGACACGACCATCCGTCGCGGTCCTGAACTCCTCACCGGCGGCATCGCCGACCTCGCGCGCGAACAGGAGACGGATCGCCGGCGGTCGGACGGCTCCGGTGTGGAACGCGAACGGAAATTTCTCGTGGGCGAGGTGCCGGAACTGCACGAGAACGGGGTCGAGCTCCGACAGGGCTACCTCGCGGTCGACGGCGCGGTCTCTGTCCGGGTGCGGGCCGCGGCAGAGCGCGGCTGCACGCTCACGGTGAAGGGCGGCCGGGGAGCGGTACGGGCCGAACTCGAGTGGCCGATCTCCCAGGACGAATTCGAGGCCGCATGGACCATCACCGACGATCGACGCGTTCACAAGACCCGATACGAGCTCCCGACGAACGGGCACGTCGTCGAACTCGATGTGTTCGAGGGCGAACTTGCCGGCCTGGTGTTCGCCGAGGTCGAGTTCGACTCCGACCAGGCGCTCCAGCAGTTCGAGCCGCCCGACTGGTTCGGACGCGAGGTGACCGACGACGAGCGGTACACCAACGCCATGCTCGCGACCGCAGGTAGGCCTCCGGAGCCGACAGCCTCGGAGGCGACGGCGTCCGCGCCTGGCTGATCGCGCGCACCGCGGTCCGGGCCGCCCCCGACGGCCGCCCGTGCTCTCACCGGACAGCGGCCGCGGTCCGTCCGAGCAGTCAGTCGCCGAAGGAGATACCGAGGTCGCGGGCGGCGAGGATCGTGTCGCAGTCGAGCGGCACCGTGCGCATCTTGCTGACCGCCGAGACGAGCGGCACGTAGTTGACCACCGGGGGTTGCAGCGCCACCATCACACCGCGGTGACCTTCTTCGAGCCCGCGCACCGCGGCGGTGCCGAAGCGCACGCCGAGCAACCGATCGAGCGACGTGGGGGTGCCGCCACGCAGGAGATGACCGAGCACCATGCTCCGCACCTCCTTGCCGGTGAGCTCTCCGAGTCCGGCGGCCACGGCAGCACCGATCCCGCCGAGGCGTTCGGCCTGGCCGACCGACGTGCCGATCACCGACCGCTCACCACCCTGGGGTGTCGCCCCCTCGGCCACCACCACGATCGCGAACCGCGCGCCGCGCGCCTCACGGCTGACGATGGCCTCTGCGACCCGGTCCAGATCGAAGGGAACCTCCGGAATGAGGATCGCGTGGGCGCCCGCAGCGACACCCGAATTGAGCGCAATCCAACCCGCATAGCGGCCCATCACCTCCACGACGAACACCCTGCTGTGCGATGTCGCAGTGGTGAACACCCGGTCGAGGCTCTCGGTCGCCACCTCGACCGCCGTGTCGAACCCGAACGTGGCGTCGGTCATCGCAAGGTCGTTGTCGATCGTCTTGGGGACGCCGATCACCCGCAATCCCGCTTCGGACAGCTTCTGCCCGATCGTCAGCGACCCGTCACCGCCAATCGTGATGAGCGCCTCGATCCCCGCGTCGCGGAACAGTCCGACCAACTCCTCGGTCCGATCGACCTTGATCCAGGATCCGTCGGACTGCTGGACCGGGAAGTCCGTGGGGTCCCCTCGGTTCGTGCTGCCGAGCACCGTCCCGCCGAGGTGCCCGATGCCCCGCACAAAATCGCGGGTGAGCGTGATCGTGGCTCCACTGTCCTCGTAGAGCTCGGGAAACATCAGCCCGTTGAATCCATCGCGGATGCCGATCACTTCCCAGCCGCGGCGCAGTGCAGCCAGGGTTGCCGCACGAATCACGGAGTTGAGCCCCGGGGCGTCCCCGCCTCCGGTTGAGATGGCGATTCTCACCGCCTCTTCCTAGCAGTCCGATCGCACCGCAGGGAGCGGTCCGCGCCGAAACGCCCCACCTGTCGGCCGGTGAGGTTCTCCCGCGACCTGCGTCGCCGCGGAATCGACGGAGGGCATCTGTGAGAATCGACCGCGACGGCGCTGGGCGGTGCGTCCAGTTTCCGCAGCACCCACACCCCGAGTA
>JASJHI010000197.1:0-9134 GCA_033791105.1 Acidimicrobiia bacterium
GCCGGGTCGAGGCCGATTGGCTGCGCAAGCGGGACATCGTGTTCGCTGCTGCCGCCGAGGCCGGTCGTGATCCAGCGGTGATCGAGACCGGGATCACGATCGAGCATCCGCTGCCGGCGTCCGACGCCGAGTCGGCCGAACTCCTCGAGATGATCGGTCGATGGCACGAGATCGGTGTGGACCACTTCGTGATGGACTTCGGCAACCCCGACGAGACCGACCCGATCCAGCGGTTCGCCGAGCAGGTCATCGCCCCGCTCCGCTGAAGCAACGCACCCGAACGTCGACCGGTCGCAGGGCGCCTCGTCGAGACGGCTCATTCGGTGTCGTGGCGCTCGGGATGTTCGATTCAGACCGGTCAAGCCTCGGTGATGCCGGCCTTGATCTGAGCGGCGAGCTCGTCCGGGACCTCGGTCAACCCGTGGGCGGCGGCGGCGTGTTGGGCGGCGGCGGCGAGCACGTCGTCGTCGGTCTCGCCGGTCACCACACCGTCACACCCGTCGACGACGGTGCCACATGCGAACTGCTTCATGGTCTTCTCCTTCGGCTGTCGGCACCCACGGTTGGGCGCCACGGACGGGAGGGCCGTCAGTTCGGACGAGCCATCTCGCGCGCCTGATCATCGGTCAGGTCCATGTCGTGGACCGACTTGGCGTGTAGCCGCGCCTCGGCGACCACGGCGTCCTCGTCGGTACCGCGAAGCACCGTCCCGCAGGGGCATTCGATGGTGTGTCCGCTCATCAGTTCTCCTCCCACGTGGCAGTCTGGACCTCCAACGTTGGCAGATCCCTGGAGAAAGTTTGGCACGGCTGTACCTGACCGGTGGTGTGTGGATGAGCGGCCCGACGGGGAGCTTCAACGACACCGACCTCCCCGGCCAGCAGGGCCGCATCGCATTCAGCGCGCTCGCTGTCGAGCGGCGACCGATCGCGCGCGACGAGCTGGCCGACATCCTTTGGGACGAGGCTCCCCCGAGTCAGTGGAGCGGCGCACTTGCCGCCATCGTGTCGAAGATTCGCTCGCTGATCACCGGAACGGGACTCGACGGCCAGGTGGTGATGGCTTCGGTCGGGGGAACGTACACGCTGGTTCTGCCTTCCGGCAGCTGGGTCGACTGGGAGATTGCGATACGCCGCCTCGACCGCGCTGAGGGCGCTGCCCGCCACGGCGACTTCGCCGGCGCCCTCGAGGAAGCGACGGTTGCGTCGGGGATCCTCCGCCGCCCGATGCTCGTCGGGGTCGATTGCAACTGGGCCGCGCGGGTGCGACGCCGACAAACCGACGCGCTCTACCGCTGTCTCGTGACGCTCGCCGCGGCGTGGATCGAGCTGGGCGATCAGCAGCTGGCATCGACCGTCGCGGAATCCGCCGTCCAGGTCGATCCGCTGCGGGAACTCGGCCATCGCCTACTCGTCGAGGCCGAGGCGGCCCGCGGCGACCGGGCGGCCGCGCTGGGGGCGTGGTCTCGATGTGAGCAGCTGATGGCCGACGAGCTGGGCGTTGAACCCTCGAGCGAAACCGTCGAGCTCGGGAACCGGATCCGCCATGGTCGCACAGGCAGCCGCTAGTCCGTTCGGGCGGCGGCGACAACCGCGCGACTGGTTCCGGCCGGAGTCCGAGTTCGAGACACGGGTAGCCGTCGTCGATGGCGATCGAGAGACGTCAAACGTGGACCGGATTCCAGCCGATCGCTAGTTGCCCGCCGACGCCGAGCGCGTTCCAACAGCGCGCGACGTCGTCGATGCGCTCTCGTATCCGCTCGAGCGAATCCTCCAGTCGGGCTCGCTCCCAGGCATCCATCCGCCCGCTGATTTCCCCGGCAGTCTCGGCCACCGCCGCGCCTCGGCGCTGTAACTCGAGCTCGGGGCAGTGGCTCAGCCAGTCATGCCACGCCACAAAAGTTGCACGCTCCGACTCAGCGAATTGTGGCGGCTCGACATCGGCAAGTCGACGCTCGCGTAGATGAAGCTTGCGGCGACGCCTGGCCGCGTCACGCGTCGTGAGCTTCTCACCACCGGCCACAGGAGCGAAGGTCGAGGCCGTCCCACCCTTCGCGAGCCGCCCGAAGATCGCACTGGTCAAGCCGAGCTGCTCTTCCACGATCAGGTGCTGCAGATCATGCGGAAAATAGTCGTCGAAGCCCGGAGCCGGATCCATCCGCAGCATCTCACCGTCGAACCGATGGATCTCAACTGCGTAGCGCCGTTGACCGGTCCGCACGAAGAACACCTCCACGTTCTCGATGTTTCCACAGCACCGGGCGTATCGGAGCGAGAGTTCTGGAGAAATCAGCCGGAATTGCTCACCGGTTCGATACAGGAACGCTGACCGGACGCTTCTGATCGCCGGCGCCGGACTCGTCGCGCGAATCGCTCAACGCAACAGCGCAGAGCCGCTTCGAACAAGGCCGCAGCATCGCCGACCAGGACACACGCGCCCGGAATTTGCAAGACTGCGGCGGTGTGTAGGTCGCATCGTCGGGCAGTCGTGATCGGCGCAGGGGTGTCCGGTCTACTTGCTGCACGCGTTCTCGCGGATCACTTCGATGAGGTCCTCATTCTCGAGCGCGACTCGATCGGAGACGAACCGGCGGTACGTCCTGGGACTCCTCAGGCCGAACATGTGCATCTCCTACACGAGGTCGGTCTGCGTGCGCTCGATGAGTTGCTTCCAGGATTCGCTCAGGAGGTGATCGAAGGCGGTGCCATCTCATTCGACCCAGCGACGTGTTTCAGTTGGTACTTGGGGACTGGCCATGCCGCGATGGCCGGAGCTGAGGGATTGATGACATTCACTTGTCTCAGTCGACCGCTTCTAGAATGGCACATTCGTCGTCGCGTACTCGCCTCCCCTCGAGTGTCCTTGATCGACCGGTGCAGGTTCGTGACCTACGCCCATACCTCCTCGGCGGAGGGTATTGATGGCGTGCAGGTGAGTATCGCGGACGATCCGATCGAAGAGATTGAAGGGTGCCTGATCGTGGATGCTTCTGGGCGGCTGTCGTCAACCCCACGATGGCTCGAGGATCATGACTGGGGAGCGCCGCGTGCGAACATCGTGCGTATCGGTGTCGGGTACTCGTCACGTATCTATTCGAGGCCGGAAATCGAACCCCCGAATCCCATCGCAATTGGGATTCAACCATTGCCGAGCGCAGGAACGCGAGGTGCCGTACTGTTTCCAATCGAAGGTGATCGGTGGATCGCCACCCTTGCTGGATGGTCAGGCGATTATCCAGCACGCACAGTGGAGGGATTCCAGTCATTTCTGCGGTCGCTTCCGTCGAGCGACATCGAGGACGCCCTTTCGAAATCGAGACCGCTTACTTCGCCCTCCACGTTCCGATTCACGAATAGTGTCTGGCGACGGTACGACAGATTGCGCGACCTGCCACGCGGTCTGGTGGTCGTCGGTGATGCTGTGGCAAGTTTCAATCCCGTGTACGGACAGGGGATGACGGTCGCAGCCCTGCAGGCCGACTCGCTCAGACAGTCGCTCGAGCATTCGGACGTGCGAGCCGCCGGCCCACGATTCTTCAACCATTCGAGAAGTGTCCTGCGTGCAACCTGGCTGGTCTCGGCGTGGGCAGACCATCGGTTTCCCGCGACGAGCGGCAGCGGGGAGATGTTGTCACGACTCACGAACCCTTTCCTCGACGCGCTCCAGGCGGCTGCGCTCACCGACAGCAACGTGACAGTCGCCTTGTCAGAGGTGCTTGCGCTGCGAAATGAACCCTGGTCTCTCCTGCGGCCTGCAACGGTCCGCAGCGCTGTCCGCTCATGGAGATCGGCGGCATGACCTACCCCGATGTGTCAGACGCGGTTGCTGCGCAGGCCAGCATCGCGATTGTTCTCGCTGCGTTTGCGTTCGCGGGATTCGTTCTTCTCCTCAACAATATGGCTTCTGCGGATTCCGGGGGTCGACGCCCGGTGCGGGTCCGATACCACTCCCTCGAAGGCCGAGCGCTCTTCTTGCTGGTGGCTACGTTCACGATCGGCATACTGGCAGGATTTCTCTATTCAACGAGTCTTGGCGTGGAGGGAGCAAGCGTTTACCGCGGATACGTCGTTGCGCAGGTGGCCTTTGGTGTCGAGGTCTTTGCCATGATTACTGCCATACTGATCCTGCTGGAGCGGTATTTGCGGAAGCCGGGCCCGCTCTACGCATGGCTCATCTCACTTGGAGTCATCACCTGGAGTCTTTTCCGACTGACAGTTGATCTTTACCAAGCATGGGACAGAGATGTTTCCACCAGCTCCGCGACCTGGGTGGTCGCCTTCGCGTTGTTGGCTCCAGCACTGCTGCTCGTGTATTTGGTTGCCGCCTCCGGAGCCACCCGCTTCAGACCTGAAAGCACGACCACGCTCAGACTGACGCTGACGGATCGGCGGATCAGGAACTTCTTTGCGGATAGTTCAATGGGGTACGCGGCGATGGTGGCGGTGATCGGGGTGGTTACTGGCATCCTCCATGTTGCGGTCACGCTGGGCAACAGAAGTGCATTCAGGCCGTGGCAGCTGCTGGTGCTGTCCATCGCGCTTGGTGTGGCATCTGTGTGGACCATCCTTCATGCTCGTCCGGCGCGCGACGACGCCAAGTGGGAGACCGAGCGCCGCCAGGATGGTTCCTATGAAGTGCTCATCCCGGAGCTACCGGAACTGAGTTCGCTTCTGAATCGATGTGCAGCGGTCGGAGAGTCGGGGGACGAACGCGCAGACGCGATTCGCGTGCTTTGCATGGAGATGGAGACTGCGAACTCTGAGATCGAACGGTCACGTTCGCCGATCGTACGAAGCAGGGGGATCATTGCAGGGAGTGCCGTACTACAGCTCACGTCCGATGGGTACGTCGAGTTGGAATCGAGTGATGACGCTGTCTCTGGGTCGGAGCTCTGCGACGTGCATCAGCTGATCCGGGAGCTGGGTAGATGGGAGGCTCTCGAACGGGCTCCGTCGCGTTGACGGCTCGCCTGCGGTCGTGGCGTGCTCGGGTGCCCGGTCGGCCGGGCGGGCTATGCTCGATGAATCGCCTGGTCAGAAACCTCGGGACTCGGTGCAACGATCCCGCAACTGTGTCATCGCGCGCCGCATCGCCGGCGGGCTACGCGCAACTGGTGATGACCGTCGAGCTGTCCGGGAGCGGTACCGCAGACGCGGCACTCAGTGCAGACATCCGGCTGCTCGGGCGACTGCTCGGTGATGTGATTCGCGAGCAGGCGGGCGATGAGGTCTTCGAGTTGGTCGAGTCGATCCGTGCCGCCGCCGTCGATGCGCGGCGAACGGACAACGCTCAGGTCGGCACGCTGGCGGCGCTGCTGTCCGACACCTCGATCGGCGACCAGCTCCACGTCATTCGCGCGTTCGACTGGCTGGGTCTGCTGGCCAACACCGCCGAGGACGTCCACCTCGATCGCCGGTCGCGGTTCCACCGGGCCGCGGGCCACGGGGCGCGCCCGGGCAGCCTTGGGGCCGCGTTCGACAGCCTCGAGGCGGCCGGGATCCCGGGCCCCGCGATCGCCGACGCAGTCCGCGCGCTCGAGGTCAGCCCCGTCATCACCGCCCACCCGACCGAGGTCCGTCGCAAGACGATCCGCACCGTGCTGGCCGACGTCGGACGGCGGCTCGAGCACCGCAGCGATCTCGCGGACGGCGACCCCGCAACCGCCGACATCGACGCCGAACTCCGGCTCGACGTCTTGACGCTCTGGCAGACCGCGTTGTTGCGGCTCAGCAAGCTGCGGGTCCGGGACGAAATCAACGACGCGCTGCAGTACTACGAATCGACGCTGTTCGCCACCGTCCCGGCGCTCGCCCGGGAACTCGAACGGGTCACGGTCGAGCGCACCGGCTCCGAGGCGCCGGACACATCGCTGGCGATCAACATGGGTTCGTGGATCGGTGGCGACCGCGACGGCAACCCGTTCGTCACCGCTGACGTGTTGCGCGAAGCAACACGGGAGCAAGTCACCATCGCCCTCGAGCACCACCTCGCAACCGTTCGCCGCCTCTCGCGGGAGCTGTCGGTGTCGTCGCGGCTCGTGACGCCGACAGCGGAGCTGATCGCGCTGGCCGACGGCTCGGGCGACGATTCCCCGTTCCGTGCGGACGAGCCGTACCGACGCGCCCTCCGCGGGATGGCGGCCCGCCTCGCCGCGCTCAGATCTGTCCTTCTGGACGGCGACGGCACGACGGCCCTCTCGGATCGGGCCAACGACGACGTCGAGCCGTACCGCTCGATTGACGAGCTGCTTGCCGACTACGCCGTCGTCGATGCATCACTGCGGACGCACGGTGCGGCCGATCTCGCCGATGCGAGGATCGCGCCGGCCCGGCGGTCGCTCGCCACCTTCGGTGCACACCTGTGCGGGCTGGACCTCCGGCAGAACTCGGCGGTCCACGAACAGGTGGTGGCCGATCTCCTCGAGCAGGCCGAGGCGTGTGTCGACTACAGGTCCCGGACCGAGGCCGAACGAGTCGAGATACTTGTCGCCGAACTCCGATCTCCGCGCTTGCTGCGCCATCCTTCCGCGCGATACGACCCGCAGACCGAGGGTGAGCTCGCGATCCTCGACGAGGCGGCGCTCGCCGTCGGACGGTTCGGACGCAGAATCATCCCCCACTACGTGATCTCGATGGCGACGACCGTCAGCGATGTGCTCGAGGTGGCCGTCCTGCTCAAGGAGGTCGGCCTCGTCCGGCCGGGCCACGGCGATACCGCACCGAGCGTTGATCTCGACATCGTTCCGCTCTTCGAGACGATCGACGACCTGTCGAGGGCCGCCGCGACGTTGGCAGACCTCCTGGCCGTCCCCATCTACCGGGAGCTCGTGGAGTCCCGCGACGGCCTCCAGGAGGTGATGATCGGCTATTCCGACTCGAACAAGGACGGCGGATACCTGACGAGCCAGTGGGCGCTGTTCGCGACCCAGGCGTCGCTGGTCGAGGTCGCCCGTCAGGCAGGCGTGCGGCTGCGACTCTTCCATGGGCGGGGTGGCACCGTCGGGCGCGGCGGCGGACCCGCCCACCAGGCCATCCTCGCCCAGCCCCCTGGCTCGGTCGAACGATCGATCCGGGTGACCGAGCAGGGCGAGATGGTCGCCGCCAAGTACTCACACCCGGCGCTTGCCCGACGCAACCTCGAGACGCTGTTGGCCGCCGCGCTGGAGGCCTCGTTCATCCCGCCCGACGACCCCGAAGCCTCCGGCGGGTGGGCACGCATGATGGAGCATCTGTCCGGGCCCGCGCACGCCGGCTACCGCTCTCTCGTTCACGAGAACCCGCGGTTCTCCGAGTTCTTCTGGTCGATCACTCCCACCGCGGAGATCGCGATGTTGAACGTGGGCAGCCGCCCGGCCTCACGGACGAACTCGACCGCGATCGCCGACCTCCGGGCCATCCCGTGGGTGTTCGGTTGGACGCAGTGCCGGCTGATGGTCCCCGGTTGGTACGGCGCGGGCTCCGCCTTCGAGTCGTACGCCGCAGGCGACGACGATCGGGCAAATCTGCTCGCCGAGCTCTACCGGGACTGGAGGTTCTTCCGCGCCGTCGTCAACAACATGGGGATGGTGCTCGCCAAGGTCGACATCGAGATCGGTCGCAGATACGCCGAGGTGCTCGTCGAGGACCGGACTACGCGAGAGGAGATCTTCGGCCGGATCGAGGCGGAACACGAACTCACGCGTCGGTGGCACGAACGGATCACCGGGTTGCGCGATCCGCTCTCCGACAACCCGATCCTCGCCCGCAGCCTGCGCAACCGCTATCCGTACCTGGACCCGCTACACGTCATGCAGGTCGACCTCCTCCGTCGGTTCCGTGACGGCGACGACCACGAACTCGTGCAGCGGGGCATCCAACTGACGATCAACGCCATCGCGACGGGTATCCGCAACTCGGGCTGATCGAGGCGAGAGCGCCGATGGCGACCACGAGACGACCGGCACGCCCGCGAAAGCCCCGGTCAGACGACCATGTCCGCGTTTGCGGCACCCACACGCTCGAAGCCGAGCCTTTCAGGCGTGACCGGAAGCCCAACCCCACACCCGGTTGGTGCAGGCGGGATCGCTGGCCAGTTGCACGTCGTCGAGTTGCAGGATCGGGGCGACGAGCCTGCCCGAGGACAACAGCCAAGCGCCGTCGGAACGGATGAGATCGTCGACGGTGATCAGCTCATACGACACCGACACCCCTTCGGCGGCGGCGCGTTCGAACACGACCGCCTGGGTGATCGAGGCGAGGATGCCCGTGCCGTCGATGGGCGTGGTGGCGAGACGATCACCGGTGCGCCACAACAACGCCGCTCTGGGGCCCTCGAGGGCGAACCCGTCGGACGAGACGAACAAGGCATCGTCGGCGCCTCGGCGCTTTGCCTCGCGCCCGGCTGCGACGTTGATCGCATACGACAGCGTCTTGATGCCTCCGAGCAGCCACGACACCTCGGTGAACATGTCGGCTGCGTGACCGCGATCGAGTGTTGTCACAGAGATGCCGGCGCGCCCTGCCAGCGCCGACTCGTGGATCGGAGCGATCGTCAGCAGACCGGTCACAGGGTCACCGGGCGCCGCCTCACGGCCGCGGGTCAGCATCACCCGCAGCACGGCCTCGCCGGGCTGCGTCCATGCTGCCGCCGCGTCAGCGACCAGGGACCGCCAGGCCTCGTTGTCGAATGGGATGTCGAGCCCGGCTGCAGACCGTGCGAACCGATCGAGGTGGGTCTCGAGGTGATCGATGAGTGAGGTTCCGGCGGGATCGGTGACGACCCGCGTCGCGTCGAAACAGCCGTCACCTCGCGTCAACCCCAAGTCGTCGGCGCACAACACCGGTCGATCGGCATCGTCGGCGACTCCGACGCCGAGCACAGCGACGAGCTGATGAACTTCTGATTCGGCCCCTTCCACCACCGAATGAATCGTACGTCTCGACGGTGATAGTGCGCCCATCGACGGCCGGGATCGTGGTCATCGGTACACGATGACGTTCTCGCCGGTCTCTGTTGCGCGCCACACCCACAGAAGGCTGAGCGATGCTGACACCACCGACGATCGCCTCATCTGTGCTGCTGGCCACTCCCGCATCGCTCAACACGCACGAGACTGCAAGCGATGGACGAGTTCCGCTCTCTTGCGTTGACGTGCC
>JASJHI010000198.1:0-4565 GCA_033791105.1 Acidimicrobiia bacterium
GGGATTTGCGGATCCCGCCATCGCGTTGATGACGATCGCCGCAAGCGCTGCCTCGGGAAGCCACTGGAAGGCAGGCGCGAGGAACGCCAGAGTCAGCAGCACCACACCGGCGAGCATGATGTTGGACATCTGCGACTTGGCGCCGGCCTCCTCGGCGGCCGACGACTTGGAAAGGCTCCCGGTCACCACCATCCCGCCCAAGATGCCGGCACCGAACTGGCCTGCCCCGTAGGCCCGGAACTCCTGATTGGTGTCGAGTTGGTCGTGGGTCTTCTTGGCGATGTCCTTCGATGCTCCCCAGCCCTCGGAGAATCCGACGAGAGCGACGACGCAGCCAGCGAGCAACAGCGTCAGCCATGTCGAAGCGTCGATGCCCGACGGCAGACCGAACGATGGAAGCCCCTCGGGGATCTCGGCGACGAGGTCGATGTCGGGATCGAAGATGGCGACGATCAGAGACGTGACGACGACGGCGGCGAGCGCTGCAGGCACCTTCGGGACGACGGCCTGGATGGCGAAGATCAGCACGAGTGAACCGACGCCGATCGCCACCGCCGCCCAGGTCCAGTCACCGATGTCGGAGATCACCGACCACAACTTCGAGAACGTGTTGTCGCCGGTCTGGTCGACGCCGAGGAGCTTGCCGAACTGGCCGACGATGATCTGGATCGACAGGCCGATGATGAACCCGGACATCACCGCCTTGGACATGAAGTTCGTGATCCAGCCGAGCTTGGCCAGCCCGGCGACGATGAAGACCACCGCGGTGCTGAGCGCGAGCGCCGCGGTCAGTGCCACCGCCTTGTCCTGGTCGCCGCCGGAGAGATCACTGACAACGGTCGCCGACACCGCCGCAACCGAGCCGGCGGCCGCGAACACCAGTAGCTTCGAGCCGCCGAACGTCGCGTACATCACGAGTGCCAGTGGGGCCGCGTACAGACCGATCTCGGCCGGCACACCGGCGACGGAGGCGTAGCCCATCGATTCGGGGATCAGCAGTGCGGCAACGCTGACGGCGGCGATCAGATCGGCGGTCGCCGAGCGGCGCCACGAATAGTCCTTCAGCCAGGCTCCGATGGGGAACCATCGGAGCATCGTGGTCGGCGCCGTTGGGACCAGGCGATCTCGTTTCGTCGCCTCAGCCATCGCGAGATCTTCTCGTCATCTCCGTCATCAGGCGACGATGGCGATACCCGCGCCGAGCACCTTGGCCCCGATCACGACGAACAGGACGGCCATCACAACGCTGTTGTTGGCGATCAACCAGTTCTGCATATCGGTCAGGGTGGTGGTCGCTTTCGACCCCAGGATCAGGTTCAGCGCCACGGGCGCCGCCACCGTCAACGACGCGATCAACACGAACACGGCGAGCGTGCCGATCTCCTCGCCCGTCGACAACCCAGCGGCGCTCACCGACGCCATCGCGGCAATCGTCAGACCAAGATTCTTGGGGTTCAGCGCTGACAAGACGAACCCGGCGACGAACGACTTTCCGGCGTTGAACCCGTCGATCGCCTCCATCCATTCCGGCATCGCCGCCTTCTCGTCGCCCTTCGGCCGGCCGGACCAATCCCTCCAACCGAGGAACAAGACCAGTGCTCCGATGGCGATCTTGATCCAGCCCGCCAGGTCGGACGCAGTCCCGTCGGACGCCGTGAGACCCAACGCGAGGACGATCGCCCCGGCGAGCGACAGGCCGACGATCCAGCCGAGCAGGAAACTCAGGCTGTTCGCCCGCGGCTTGGCCGAGAAGAGGATCAGGATCACGGCGATGATCGGGACCGGACTGATCGCTACACCGACAGCGAAGCCGAGGATGTCACCTATCGCCGCACCCATCAGCTCTCCCTTGTGATTGTCGCGACGGCGCGCGGTCTACGGCCTACCGTCTACGCAAGCGGTCCGAGACCGACGGGGCTAGCCAGATTCGGCAGGTTCCGCAGTGCGGTCGTCATCGGAATCCTCCGACATGGCGGTCGACGAGGGTGCCGCCGATGTCGTGGTGACTCTCACCTCCGGGGCGGTCAGCTCGACGTCGGCCTTTGCCAGCGCCGACTTCGTCGCGCGGATCACCGCGTCGGTCACCGCGGAGTCGTTGGTCATGGTCGACGGGTACCAGTAACCGATCCTCAGCGTGATCGTGTCGTTGACAAATGCCGTTGCCTGGATCTGCGGAGCCGGGTCGGCAACGACTTCATCGACGGATGAGACCGCGGTCATCAGAACCGACGTGACATCGTCCAGGTCGGTGTCGAGCGGGACTCCGATGTCGAACCTCGACTTGCGGCTCTCGGCGGCGCTGTACACAACGATCGGGTTGCTGAGCACCTGGTTGTTCGAGACGTGGATGACAACTCCATCGTCTGTGCGCAACACGGTGCTGCGGCTGCCGATCTCCTCGACGGTGCCCCGAAAGTCGGTCGTCTGGATCTGGTCGCCAACGGAGAACGACGGTCGAGCGAGCAACAACATGCCCGAGGCCGTGTTCTCGACCATCGGCTTGAGCATCAAGGCTCCGAGCACGAGTCCGAGGGCGAACAGGATCGAGAGGAAGCCGACATTGACATTCAAGATGCTCAAGGCGATGGCACCAGCGATCAGGTAGACGAGCACCTTGGCGACGCGCCCGACGTCGACGACAGCTTCGTCGGATGTCCCACTCACCCGTCCGATCGCCCGCCCTGTGAATCGGGCGGCGAGCCGACCGACCGGGTAAGCGAGGAAGACCACGACGGCCGCAGCGACCAGGTCCCAGCCGGTGAGGCCACCGGTATTCAGCGCATCGCCCACGTTGCTGAGCGCGTCCGAAGCTCCGTTGGAGACAATCACCTGCATCGTGCTTCCTCTCATCGTTCCACGAAGCTGGTCGGCCGCCGAGCGAGACGATCGTACCGCTCATGCCGCGGGCCACGTCCCGCGCGGCCGCTGAGTCGCCGACTCAGGGGTCGGACTCGATCTGCGGTCCCATTCCGTCGTCCCAGATCGCGCCATCGAGGGTGGCCTGGGACACGTTGCTGTGGGTGAGCAACGTTCCGCTGAAGTCGGCGCCCGACAGATCGGCTCCGATGAACCGCGTGCCGCGATGCGACACGATCCGATGGGCGATCTCGCGGAGAACACGGTCGCGCCCGTCCCCCGCGAGTGCGCGCTTGGAGATGAACACCATGAACAGGCTCACCGGGATCGCGAGGAGTGCTCCGCCCATCCGGCCCGCGGCGAGCCCACCGAGCACAGCAACCATCGCGATCGCCCATGCTCGGAAGCTTCCGGCAACGATTCTTCCGAGCATCCCGGCAACCGCTGCTGGAAGAAAGAGCAAGAGCAGGGCGATCAACGGGTAGCTGTTGCGGAACCGGATCTCACCGGCGAAGATCCGCACGACGACGTAGTCGAGCGCGACCACGCCGACAACGAGCAGCAGATAGGTCTTGAAGGTCATCGCGACACCCTTCACCATCACCATTCCGAAGGACACGAGGACGACGAGCCCCAGCAGTATCGCCGCCATGATGTCGCGCCAGTCCGACGAGGTCGCATCGTCGGCGATGGTGGTGAGCAGCAACCCGACCGCGACGCCGGTCAGAATCGAGACGACGGCTGAGCCGGCAAGGATCAGCGTTGCTGCCCGCGGCCGCACCCCGAGCGTGGCGTCGGTGAAGTCCGCGCCTGCGAGATCGGCACGACTGAAATCGCAGCCGCGGACGTCGGCGCCGACGAAACCGGCCGCCGCGAGGTCTCGTCTCGCGAACGACCTCCCGCGAACGTCCTGCCCGCAATAGTTGTGGCCGCTCGATGTCACGGCTCGGTCCACTCGTCGATGTTGTCCCAGTCCACGGGAGAGCCCCTATGAGCGGTCCGCGTTGAAGCCCGCGTAGTCGATGCCGGTGAGGTCAGCCATCTCCTTGCTCCATGCGGCGATGTCGTCGCGGTGGAACTTGCCCAGGTGATCGTGTCCGCATGCCCGCGCCATCGTCTGCATCAGCGAGACCGCGGCCCCGAAGAACTGTGCGACCCGCTTCGCCGAAGCTTCGATGTCGATCAGCGCGCGCAGCGCAGGATCCTGGGTGGCGACACCGGACGGGCAGCGGTTGGTGTTGCACATCCGGGCACCGATGCAGCCGACCGCCTGGATCGGGGCGTTGCCCAGTGCGATGCCGTCGGCGCCGAGGGCGAGCGCTTTCACGAAATCGCCCGGTACGCGCAGCCCGCCGGTGACGATCAACGTCACGTCGCGGCCGACACCGCGCCGGTCGAGGTGGTAACGAGCCCGCGCCAGAGCGGGAATCGTGGGCACCGAGATGTTGTCGCGAAAGATCCTCGGCGCCGCACCGGTCGCTCCGCCGCGGCCGTCGAGGATGATGTAGTCGGCACCCGCCTCGAGAGCGAAGTCGATGTCGCGTTCGACGCGGTTGCCCGACAGCTTGAACCCGATCGGGATCCCCCCGCTGATGTCTCGAACCTCGTCCGCGACCCGCTGGAAGTCCGCGGTGCTCGTCAGGTCCGGAAAGCGCGACGGGGAAACCGCAGCGTGCCCCTCGGGGAGACCGCGCACCTCGGCGATGCGT
>JASJHI010000199.1:0-10482 GCA_033791105.1 Acidimicrobiia bacterium
GGCCGCTACTACCCTCCCCGCGCCGCATGGATCGCGCGCCCGGGGGGCGCCGGCAGCACCGGTGGCCGCATCGACGTCCTCCGCACCGACGTCGAGCACAGTGCCGCCGCTCGAGGAACAGACCCACGAGCAGAGCGATGACGAACGACCGGGTAGCGGCGCTCCGAGCCCGCTGCGCATCGAACACGCTGCCATGTTGGCTGCAGGGATTCTCGGCCTGGTCGGGCTCCGTCGTCATCGACGCCTCCGCGAGGCGCGTCCGCGATCACGCGTCCCGGAACGCAGCGCGGAAGTGGCCGCCACCGAGCGACGGCTCCGAGCGATCGATCCTGGCGACCGGGCGGAACGTGTCGACGTCGCAGTTCGTGCCGCCGCACACGATCTCTCCGGGACCGATGTACAGATCGGCCTGGTCGCGGCGGCGGTGAACGGCGACGTCGAACTCCGCCTCACCGACGACGCTGCGCTCACGGCGCCGTGGGAGGGAAGCGGAGCGGCGTGGGCGTTGCCTGGCGACGTGCCGATCGAACTGCTCGCCGACGCCGCGCGCCAGGTCGGTGCACCGTGTGTTGCGTTGATTCAGATCGGCACCACGCCGGAGGGTGACGATGTGTTGATCGACCTCGAGGCGAGCGGCCTCCTCACCGTCGAGCCCGGCGTCAGCGCGGACGGCGGGGCCGACGCGATCGTCGCGGCGATCGCGGCCGGACTCGCTGCTTCGATCCACGCCGAGGTCGCGCACCTCATCACGATCTCGTTGCCGGAGGCAGCGACGCTCGGGCATCGCAATGCCCACCGCGCGGCGTCTCTCGATGCTGCCCTCGAACTTACCGCCGACCTCGCCGGCTCGACGCTTTCGGTGAGCGAGACCACGTTCGCGCTGCGCTGCCAGCAGACAGGTGGGGAGGCCTGGGAGCCGGTCGTGATCCTGATGGCCTCCTCCGACGGCGACGAGTCCGGACGCCTGGCCGCGATCAGCGGGTACCCCGAACCGGGCCACGGTCTGGCGATCGTCAGAGCGATCGGCGACGGCGACTCGACGGCGAGCCGACTCGTCGCGAGCACCGCTGGGTGGATGCTCGAGGCGTTCGGCTGCTCGACCGCGCTGACGCCGATCGGGCTCTCTCCCACCGATCTCGCAGCGGTCGCCGATTTGCTCGACGACGCTGCTCGACCACTCGTACCCGTCGACACCGGCACGACCGGCGGCGCGACCGCGACCGCAACGGACGAATCCGTCGACGGTGAGGCATCGTTCGAAGCGTCCCGCCACGACATCGTCGTCGGTTTGATGGGACCGATCACGATCACAGACGCTGCCGGCAACCACGGTTCGTTCGAGCGGTCGAAGACGATCGAGCTGATCGCCTGGCTCGCGACGCACCGTGAGCATTCGACGCGGATCGCGGCAAGGACCGCGTTGTGGGAGCTCGACGTGCGCGACGCCACGTTCGCCAACGTGGTCTCCGAAGCGCGCCGGGGTCTCGCCCGCCTCATATCGCCACGCGACGACGCGGAGTGGCTGGAGCGAACGCTGACCGAACAGCTCCCCCTTCATCGCGGTGTCGTCACCGATGCAGCGTTGATCCGCGAACGGATCAAGGCAGCCGCTGACGAGCCTCCAGCCCGTGCCATCGAAACGCTGCGCCCAGCAGTCGAGTTGATCCGCGACGCGCCATTCGCCGGCTCCTCCTATCTCTGGCCGGACGCGGAAGGAATGACGTCGAATCTCGTCCTTCTCGCGATGAGCGCGTCCGCCGAACTCGCCGCGCATGCGCTCGCGACCGACGACATCGAACTGGTCTTCTGGGCAACCGCTCGCGGATTGAAGGTCCTGCCCGGTCATGAGGAGTTGATCGGGCTCCGAATGAAAGCACACGCCCGCGCCGGCGACCTGTCCGGCGTCCGTTGTGAGTGGGAGGCGTACGAGCGGGTGATCGTCGCCGATGCATGGTCCGATGGCGAACCGGCGCCGAAGCTGCTCACGTTGCGCCACGAACTCCTCAACGCGGGCGGCTGAGCGGCTCGACGAGCGGTGGAGCCGGCACGGTCGCGTAGATCGAAAGATTCAGGGAAGCCGGTGATATCGGGAGCGCACGTGCCGCTCGCGGGCGAGAATGGTCCGATGGGTCCAACCCGCTCGCACCGCTCCCCGCTGATCGCCGCGTCGATCGCGGCGGTGCTCGTTCTCGCCGCATGCGGCGGTGGCGGGGGGGACGGCAGTGCTGACGCTGATGGCGCCGGGGACAGCGCGACGGCCGAGGACGGCAGTGACATATTGACCACCGCCGGCATCGACCTGGGCGGAGCCGAGGTCGGGTCGGCCTCCGAGGTCGAGTCCAATCTGTTCCCCGATCTGGTCGTCGACGACATCGGACGCGGCAAGAAGGTCAATATCCGCAACATCGTCCCGTCCGACAAACCGGTGCTGCTCTGGATGTGGGCGCCGCATTGACCGGTCTGTCGACGGGAAGCCCCCGTCGTCGAGCAGTTTGCTCGCGATCACGGAGACGAAATCGAGGTCATCGGCCTCGGCACACAGGACTCGTACGGAGAAGCAGTCGATTTCGTGGAGGACCAAGGCACCACGTCGTTCACGATGTTGTGGGACGAGTCGTTCGAGAGTTGGCAGGTGATTGGCATCACGTCGCAACCGTCAGCGATCATGCTCGCCCCGGACGGCACCCCACTGGAGGGTTGGGTCGGGATGTACCCCGAGGGCCGGGTCCTCGAGCTCGCCGCCCAGTACCCGACCGGCTGAACCGTCGCGGGGCGTAACGTGCGCACATGCGCGTGCACCTCGTCGACGGCACCTACGAGCTGTTCCGCCAGCACTTCGGCGCTGCAACCCGTCACGCGGATCGCCATCCTTACGCTGCCTCGGCGGGAGTCGTTGCATCCACGCTGATGCTCGTCGAGGACGGCGCGACCCACGTCGGGATCGCGTCCGACCACGTCATCGAGAGCTTCCGCAACGAGATGTGGGCGGGCTACAAGACCGGCGAGGGGATGGACCCGGAGATCCTCGAGCAGATCCCCGTGTTCGAACGGGCGCTCACCGCTGCCGGTTTCGTCGTCTGGCCGATGGTCGAAGTCGAGGCCGATGACGCTCTCGGGGCAGCGGCCGCGATTGCGGCTGCGGACGACCGGGTCGAGCAGGTACTGATCGTCACCCCCGACAAGGATCTCGGACAATGCGTGAGCGGTACGCGCGTCGTGCAGTTCGACCGACGCAAGCGGGAGATCATCGACGAGGACGGCGTGCGCGAGAAGTTCGGGGTCGGCCCCGAGTCGATCGCCGACTATCTCGGGCTCGTCGGTGATACGGCGGACGGGTTCCCGGGCCTGCCGGGGTGGGGCGCCAAGAGTGCTTCCTCGGTGCTCGCGCGGTACGGCCACATCGAGGACATCCCAGCCGCCGCCGGTCAGTGGGACGTCCCGGGCCTACGTGGAGCGGCGAAGCTGTCCGCCACACTCCAGGCGCAGTACGAGGACGCACTCCTGTTCCGCCGGATCGCGACGATCGAGACCGATGTGGATGTCGGCACGGTCGACGAGTGGCGCTGGACCGGCCCGACGGAGGCATTCGACGCGGTCGCCGAGGAGATCGGTTCGCCGGAACTGGCTCCGTACGCGCGACGGCTCGCCGGGAGCTGAGCGGAAACGATCACCGGACGCGACAGCGCCCGCCGACTGAGGTGACGACCAGGCGGTCTGCGGCACACGAACGATGCCGATGAAGGCTGCTACCTCCCGGTCCTGACCTGGTTCACGGGCGCCCGTTGCACAGGACCCGGTCGCCACCTCACTCGACGGGCGAACCGTCGCCACCAATTGTATCCGGCCACGCCCGGTGCCCGCACGCGACACGAGTGCCGGAGCACCTCGCGGGTTCCGGCACTCGTCCCGGGGGAGGCCGGGAACTCAGCCGTTGCTGTCGTCGCCCTCCTCATCGTCCGGGGCGTCGTCGCCGTCATCGTCATCGCGGAACTCATGGTCACCGACCCGATGCTCGGCGTCGTCGCCGGCCTCGTCGTCGGCGTCACACCAGGCGACCTCGAATTCAACGAACCCGTCCTCGAAGGAATCGAGCTCTTCCTGCAACGCAGGGCTCAACTCCTCCAGGATCGGCTCACAGCCCTCGGCCGCCTGATCGGCCTCCTCGAAGATCGAGTCGATGTCGGTCGGATCGACCGACCCCTCGGCAGCCTCGAACGCCGACTCGAAAGCCGCGTCATCCCAACCTGCGTCGGCCAGACACTGGTCAAACCGTTCGAACACCGTCTCGTCCTCCGGACTCACCTCCGACCCGAGGGAGAACGCGATCACACCGCTTTGGATGTCCACCGGCTCACCGTCGCCGCCGTGCCCCGATTCGGACGAGTCCGCAGGAGTGACGGTCGCGGCAGGGGAATCGACGGCGCCGACGATCCCTGCGAGGGTGAATGTCCCGACCGCGAGGATGCCAATGGCCGCTGCCGCCTTGAGCCCGGTGCGTCGTGGCTGTGCGGGCGGCTCGGCCACCTGATCGAGGTTCGGTGGGGGGAAGTTCATTTGTGTACTCCTGCTTGTCTGGCCGGCCAGGCCGGCGATCGGTTGTGCCACCACCTTGCGGATCCGCGCATGAGAGTTCGGTTGGATGCGCGCACCGGCTCTCATCGAAATCCAATCGAGCCGGGCCACACTGTCGAGATGCGCGTGCTCGTGATCGAGGACGAGCGGCCGCTCACCCGGGTGCTGCTCGAGGGGCTCGACGGTGAAGGAATCGACGCCGACATCGAACACGACGGCGCTGCCGGGCTGTGGCGGGCTACCGAGGGCGCCTACGACGCGATCGTCCTCGACATCATGCTGCCCGAGAAGAACGGGTACGAGGTGTGCCGCGAGCTCCGAGCCCGCTCGGTGTGGACGCCGGTGCTGATGCTCACAGCGAAGGATGGAGAGTACGACGAAGCCGAGGCGCTGGACATCGGGGCGGACGATTTTCTCCGCAAGCCGTTCTCCTTCGTGGTGTTGGTGGCCCGGCTCCGCGCGCTCGCCCGGCGCGGTGCGCCCGAGCGGCCGGCCGTGCTCGAGTGCGGCTCGCTGCGCCTCGATCCGGCCACCGCCTCGGTCAGCCGCAGGGAGGACGCCATCAACCTGACCCGGCGGGAGTTCTCACTGTTGGAAACGCTGATGCGAGCGGACGGAGCCGTCGTGAGCAGGCGAGAGCTGATCGATCGAGTCTGGGGACTCGACGCCGATCCGAGTTCGAACGTCGTCGACGTCTACGTCCGCTATCTGCGCCGCAAGATCGACGAACCTCACGAGGTCCCGATGATCGTCACGGTACGCGGCGTCGGATACCGGCTCGTCGACGACCTGAGCCAGCCATGAACACAAGCCCTGAAGCACCGGAGATGGTCCGCCTCTTCATGGTCACGTTCCGATGAGTCCGACTCGATCCGTTCGCGGTCGCATCACGATGCTCGCCACGGTGCTGGTCGCAGTGACGTTGTTGGGCGCGTCGCTCCTGATCCTCCGGCTCGTGGAACGCAACCTCGTCGCGGCTGCCGAGGGTGCTCTGGCTGCCGCACTCGAGGAGCAGGCGGAGATTCTGGGCATCGACCGCGGGGTCGCCGAGGGATTCATGGTCGATGTCGAAGGCCGACTGATCGAACTGGGGGTCTTCGTCGAGGAGGACCAGATGGCATCCGGATTGGTCCTCGAGAACGGTGAACCGGTCGCCGAGTTGATCATCGACCTCGAGTCCGGAGAGGTGGTGGGCGCTTTCGACCCGTTCACGGGCGTAGATCTCGGCGAGGGTTCCGCTCTCGACGAGCTGTCCGAGCTTGTCTTCGACACGCTCGACATCGACGGCGAGGGCGGAACCGAACTGCTCGTCGGCGGCGCCAACTTCGACGAGGTCGGTGAATCGGTCGACGCGGTGCGCGGAGCACTCCTCGTCATCGTGCCCATACTGGTCGTCGCGTTCGCGGCGATGACGTGGGCACTGGTCGGTCGCTCACTGCGCCCCGTGCACGCGATCACGGCAGAGGCCCGCGAGATCACGAGCTCGAACCTCGACCATCGCGTCCCACAACCTTCCAGCGGCGACGAGATCGCTGAGCTCGCTGCGGTGATGAACGAGATGCTCGACCGGCTCGAACGAGGCAGCGAGCGGCAGCGCCGCTTCACGTCCGACGCCTCGCACGAAATGCGCACGCCGCTGGCGACGATCCGAGCGGCCGCCGAGCTGATCGAACTGGATCCGGAACGCACAGCCCGCTTGGCTCGAGAGATGCAGACCGAGATCGATCGGATCGACGCGCTCGTCGGTGACCTGCTCGTACTCTCCCGGCTGGGCGAGCCGGGCATGTCGGTCGAGATCGCGCCGGTCGACCTCGCGGAACTCGTCCACGATCTCGCTGGCGATCGCGACCGGGTCAAGGTCGACGCGGCCATGCCGGTGATCCGTGACGCCAACGCCGGCCTGGTGCGACAGGCGGTCACGAATCTGCTCGACAACGCCGAGCGCCACGCGCAGGCTCAGGTGAATGTTCGGGTAGCCGCCGATGCCACGAGCGGTGCGGCGACGATCACTGTCGCCGACGACGGCCACGGCGTCGCTCCAGAGCGAAGGGGAGAGATCTTCGAACGGTTCAGCCGACTGGACGAAGCCCGCGCTCGTGACGCCGGCGGGTTCGGCCTCGGGCTGGCGATCGTTCGCTCGGTGGCCGAAGTGCATGGCGGCACCGTCGAGGTCGACGAGGCCCCGGATCTGCACGGCGCGCGATTCACTGTTCGGCTGCCCTAGGCCTCGCTCCCAGCACGTTCGAAGACCCTCGCCGCTAGTATTCGGGCTCCGCACGGTCCGGACGGGAACCCCGGTTCGGAGCGTCATCCGGGAGGGATGCGAGAGCGGCCGAATCGGCACGCTTGGAAAGCGTGTGAAGGGCAACCTTCCGTGGGTTCGAATCCCACTCCCTCCGCCATGCGGGTCTCCCCGGACGACCAGTCGATCGCTGAGGGCCGCATGTCGCTCGCGCTCGACGAGGCTCGCGCCGCGATCGAGCACGACGATGTACCGGTCGGAGCGATCGTCGTCCACGAAGGCGTGGTCATCGCCTCCCGACACAACGAACGCGAGCTGTCGGACGACCCCGTGGCACATGCGGAGGTCCTCGCGCTGCGTGACGCGGCCGCACACCTCGGCCAGTGGCGGCTCGACGATTGCACCATGTACGTCACGCTCGAACCGTGTGCGATGTGCGCTGGAGCGATGGTCAATGCGCGACTCGGTGAGCTCGTCTTCGCTGCGGACGACCCGAAGGCCGGCGCAGCGGGAAGTGTGTTCTCGCTGCTCGATGGCGAGGCTCTGAACCACCGCGTCGAAGTGAGCCGGGGTCGGTTCGAGGAAGAGGCCGGCGAACTGTTGCGAGAGTTCTTCCGGGTGCGGCGAACCTGATCGCAGGTGAACGGTCTGGCGTTGCCTGGTGCCCTGTCAGGAAACGCTCGGGGTCCCCCTGACCGGCTCCTCCGGTGAGACCGACGCCGAGGCCCTGGCTGATGAATCTGCGCGCTAGTCGGCGTGTATCGCGAGAGCCTGAGCAGGGACGGGGTACGAGCCGTCCGAGTCCCGGAAGCGCCCGAAGCCATCCAGCACGGCACGACGGGTCGCGTCTCGTTCGTCGTCGGATAGCCCTTCGATGATCACAGCCAACGGGCCGTTGAGATCGACGATCGCACTCCACGCATCGTGTTCGTCGGCGTAGTGAAACACGAAATCAACCTGCTCGGTGAGGGGCTCGGCGAATCCGGCACCGGTTACGAGTGAACGGATCTTTTCCGGGTCCCCCAGCGCGAAGACCCCAGGCGCGCCCGGCTGCGGCGGTGCAAGATGCCCCCGCTGCATCAACACCGCTGCCGGTACAGCGGCCCATGGGTTCTGATCCGGGGTGGTGAACACCGTGAACGCCAGCGACCCTCCCGGGCGAACCACCCGACGTGCCTCACAGAGCGCCACAGCGGGGTCACCAAGCAGCATGTAGACCGCACGGCCGACGACGGCATCGACACTGTTGTCATCGAGGTCCATCGCTTCGGAGTCGAGCTGCCGGTACTCCACGTTGCCCAAGCCCCGCGATGCCCCGAGTCGTTGTGCGACCTCCACCATCTCCGACGAGAAGTCGGTCGAGATCACCCGACCATGCGGGCCGAGCAGAGCGGCTATCCGGTGACCCAGATCGCCCGGCCCAGCGCCCACATCGAGCACAACCTGCCCGGGAACTGGAGAAATCTGCTCGATGATCCAGTCGCTCAGACAACCCGCATTTCGCTCGAGGAACGCATGGCGAGCTTCCCAGCCAGCCGCCATCGAGTCCCATGTCCGGAGACTCTGTTCGCGAAACGCATCGAGATCCATCACCCAACCCCCATCGGTCGCCCTGCACACCACTGTAAGTCTGTGGTCAACCCCGCGCCGGAACGCCGCATCGTGTCAGGTCGCGGACCAAGCACACGTTGGCCGGCGCGGCACTAGAACAGCGTTGTCGGGTTCGTTGCAGCGATCTGGAGAAGCTCGGGATCTCCTGCGGGAGGCTCGACGAAAGTCCAGGTCGCACCGAGGTCACGGAATGCTCGGTACTGCCCGCTCCCTGCGGGGCGAACGGCAATGTCGAAGCCATCGAGTGAGCCGCGTTCGTTCACCACGACGTCGAGCATTTCCGAGAGCTCGCGTTCATCCACCTCGATGGGAATGATCCCGTCGTAGCGAGCGGCTCGACGAACGGGCCTGCCTACCTTGCCTCGCGCCGCGAACCACAACGGGATTCGCGGTTGTTGCACCGGTCGAGGAAGGACCGTGATCTGCTCCGCCACGAAGTGGTCGCCGTGGTAGTCGATCGTGTCACCGCTCCACATCGCACACAGCAGCTCGGCGCCTTCGTCCAGACGTTCACCACGGGTGCGTGGATCGAGCACCTCACCAAGGCCGCTCAGCTCCCTACTCGAGTCGACACCGAGTCCCAATCCCAGCGTCAAGCGGCCACCGCTCAGGTGATCCAGCGAGACGGTCTCGCGTGCGAGCTTGACGGGGCGGCGCCGAGTGAGCGGTGTCACCGCCGGCCCGATCCGAACGCGCCGAGTTGCCATCGCGATCGCGGCCAATGCAATCCACGGGTCAGCGATCTCCAGGGGTGGCTCCGCGCGCAGAACGTGATCCCAGACGAAGACGCCGTCCCAACCGGCGACCTCCGCTGCGACCGCCAGCTCGACCAGGACACGCGGATCGGAGAACTGTCCGACCGGGGGCACGAGCAATGCGTGTTTCACGCACGGAAGCTACCAACGACCACACGACCGGGTCTCGGGCCAGGTCGGCGGATGTTGCCGCGAGTTCGAGACGGGCGGCTTGAACCTGTTGAAGGCGAGGTACTACGACCTTCGTCCGATTGCCGATCGGGGTATCGACAAGCAGACTTGACGCGTGAATGCTCCCGTGACCCCGCAGAGCCCCTGGGGCGGATCGGGTACGAGTGCCAGCCGCGAGTGGGCCCGGCATGGCCACACCGATACCGCGACAGAACTCACGAGCGTCTACAGGACCGGATCCCGGCTGGCCCCGGGGGCGAAGCCCGTCGAAATGCGGTTCTCGCGCCGAACAGGCCAAGCGGTTGGGACGATTCTGCTCGCCGTCGTCGCGCTGGGATCTGCCGGATCGGCGATTGCACTTCGCGAGGCCCTGTTTCCCGAGACAGGAGATGCGGCCACCCGCTCGGTGTGGCAGAACCCTGGCCACGATCGAGACGCTGATCCTGCTGGTGCGGGCGCTCCCCGCACCACGCCATCGACCAGCTCGACAACAACCCCCCACTCTGCGACCTCGAGGGTGCCGACAACGGTCCCCGCCCCGGCCAGCACACCCGCACGATCCGGTCAGATGGACAACGTCGGCGGCGACGCTGTCCCGGTGGTGTCGGCCGACGACGAGCGCTCGTCCGTGCCGTCAACACCGAGTCGCTCCCGCGCCGGGGACGATGACCGTGATGGCGGCGATGACGCTGAAGACGACGATTCGTCGGGGTCGCGGAGCGGTACCTCCGATCCGAACGTCAGCGATCCGAACGTCAGCGGTTCGGCGAACAGCGGATCCGGTTCGGGCGACGACTCGGACGATGGCGACTCGGGATCCGACAGCAGCGGACCGGGCTCGAGCGGCTCAGGCTCCGACGAGGACCCTGACGATGACGGAGGCGATTCGACAGGCGATGAATCCGGCGGTGGCGGTTCAGGCTCGAGCGGCTCAGACTCCGACGACGACTGATCGCGCTGGCTCGACTGGGAGCGAGCCACTCGATACGGGGAGCGGACCGCGATCGATACGACCCGGACTCGTTCAGCAGTGCTACGACCAACGTCCACTGGTGACACGCCCATCGGTTGCGGCGAAATGGGAGCAACGGGGGTGATCGAGCCTCCGTCCACCACAACAACAAGGAGTAG
>JASJHI010000200.1:0-6732 GCA_033791105.1 Acidimicrobiia bacterium
AGGAGTAGAAAGACGGCACGCCATTCTTTGTGCTTCGAGCTGACGTGTCAGTCGATGGTGCCCACCTGGTAGAGCCGGACGGGATCGTCGAAGCCCTTCAATGCGATCGGGCCTCGGTCGATGAAGTCAACCGATTTTCCGATCGACATCTCCTTCACTGCAGCCGAGACGAGGGTTTGGCCGGGTTCGGCATGGCCACAGATCCGGGCGGCCAAGTTTACCACTGCGCCGTAGATGTCCTGGTCGCGGTCGACGGGCTCACCAGCACTGATACCAATCGTCACGCGTCCGCCAGGGCGTTCGTCATCGATCGCAGCGAAATCTTGCTGGATAGTGACGGCGCAGTCCACGGCCCGGCTGACTGTGCTGAAACAGGCGAGGATGCCGTCACCGGTATGTTTGACCTCGCGTCCGGCGGCATCGGCGAGCGCGTTGCGCACGATCTTGTCGTGCCGCTCGATCACCTCCATCGCCCGTTCATCACCGTCGCGGCTGCTGACTGCGGTTGAACCCTCGAGGTCGGTGAACATGATCGCTCGCAGACCTGAGTCGACTGCCGATCCCGGCCCGTCGACGCGAGCGATGTCTGGGATGTTCGCCTCCCAATCACCCATGAACAGGCTCACGGTCGGACGTTCCACCTCGATCATGTCGTGTGGCACCAGCCCGTGGGCGTGCTTGTGGCACGCGACGGCAGCCTCTTTGTCTGGAGCCTCGACCAGGCAGAACGCCTGGCCGTCCGGTTGGTTGAACCAGAACGTGAGGAAATGCACCCCGAAGTCGGCCTGCACATCGAGATCGCGCTGGTGGGCGGCGCGAATGTCCTCTTCGGTGACGTCGCCGAGATGTCGGTGAACATCCATATAGATCGGCACGTCGGGATCGTACATCTCAGGCGTCCGATCGGATTGTCCCGTTGGTGCCGCACGTCTCACCACACCGGCGAACTCACCCTGGTGAGATCGGTCAAGAGGTGATGCCACGGAGCAGCCGAACGGTCATCGTCGGTATCCAACGACCATCTTGGAGGCTCCTATGACAACCGAACGCACTCTCGTCGAGCGCAACGCCGATTTCGCCGCCGATTTCCACTTCGCAGATCTGGAGATCAGACCCCGCATGTCGACTCTGATCATCGGCTGCGTCGATTCCAGAGTCGACCCCGCCCATCTGCTGAGCCTCGTACTCGGCGACGCAGTGGTGCTTCGCAACGTCGGCGGGCGCGTCACAGATGAGGTGATCCAGCAGGTCAAGATCCTGCAATCCATCGGCTTGATGATCGCTGATGGCGGCACGTTCGACTTCAATGTGGCACTCATCCACCACACCGGCTGTGGCGCCTCGCTGTTCAGCATGCCTCACGTCAGCGATGCCCTGACGGCTGCTCTGGACACCGGCAGCTCGGTGATCGAATCGCTGGCGATCACCGACCCACACGAGAGCATCCACAACGACATCGACCGACTCCGCGCCGCGGCAATTCTCCCCGACGATCTGGTCGTCGCGGGCTACGTGTACGACGTCGACGACGGACACCTCGACCAGGTTGCCGTTCGCGCACCACTTCGTGCGACCGTCGGGATCAGCACGTAGGCCGCTGATCTGACCGAGCCCCGAGCATGTCGGCCCCTCGCCGGTCACCCAGACGTTGGGAGCAGGTCCAAGTCGATGGCCTGTCGAATCGCAGCACCTCTCGCGGTCACCGCGAGCGTCCGGTAGATCGCCTGGACATGAGTCTTGACCGTGTTGGTCGACACGAACAGGGCCTCAGCGATCTCGCGCTGCGTCAGCTCCGACGCCAGAAATGTGAGCACCGCGAGCTCGCGTTCGGTGAGTGGGTCGGGAAGCAACGGTTGTGCCATCAGCGACGACGGCGGCGGCAATCGGAATCGAGCGCTCGCCTGAGCAACGAGATCGGTGAGGCGGCCTGGGTCGGCACAGTCGGCGGTGAGGCGGCGGATCTCAGTCATGGTGTCCCTGACGGGTCCATCTCGGAGATACTCCTGCTCAGCGAGTTCGAGCATGCAGTACGCGGTGCGCAGAGGTGTATGAGCCCGGCGAGCGAGTTCGATAGCCGTGTCGAGCTCGGTTCGTGCCCCCTCATATCGACCATCGAGGCGCCGACATCGCGCCAGGACGAGATGCGGCATCGAAGTCAGGAAGTGGAAGCGCCAACCGACTTCCGCTGCCCGAGCGAGGGCGCCGTTCGCAAGGACCTCGGCTAGCTCGGGTTCTTCCTCGAGCGCTGCGAGGTAGCCCTGGGCCTGCAGCGTCGAGCCGTGGTGGCCGCTCGAAGCGGTGAGCTCAACCGCGTTGGTGAGTGCCGTGCGGGCTGTCGTGGGGTCTCGCCAGAACAGTGCCGCCCCCACCAGAGTGAGCGCACGACCCGTGTTCGGGCGGTCACCTTCCTGCTCGAGGTGTGCAGCCTCTGTCGCGTCGTCGAGGGCACGACCGGTATCGCCACGCAACAGCCGCACGGTGGCCCTACTGACGAGAAACTCCGAAGTCACATCGGCGCTCGGTCGCTTCGGACCTTCGACCATGGCGGACAGACGGCCGTGAACCTGATCTGTTTCATCAAGGCGCCCGACGTAGAGCCAGGTCCACGATCGCGCCAGCAACAAGGCAGGTTCGGACTCGATGAGATCCGGTGGGAGTCCATTCAGCCATTCGACGACCACGGCCCGCGCACCTCGATCGCGTTGCTCCTCCCAGCACCGCGCGATGATTCGTGCCGCGAGATCCCACTGCCGGGCTGCGATCGCATGACCCGTCGCCTCGACATCCAGGCGCTGATCGGCGAACCAGGTCGCCGCGCGGTGATGCAGGTCCGGGACGGCCTCGGGTTCCCAACGCTCGACTTCACTACGGAGGAACTCGGCGAACAAGTGGTGATAGCGGTGCCAGTAGCGTCGCTGATCCAACGAGACGATCAGACAGTTCGCGCGAGCCAAACGATCAAGGATCTGCGCTGCATCCGCCTGACCGGTCACCGCGGCACAAAGCGGAGCACAGAACCGGTCGACGATGGATGTTCGGTACAGGAATCGGCGCTCATCGTCGGTGAGCCCGGACAGGAGCTCTGCGGCCAAATAGTCGACGATGACCTGCTCATCTCCGCTGACGTCAGCGATGAACTCGCTGGGCGCTTCGTGAGTCGCCAGCGACAACGCCGCCAGATACACGCCGACGGCCCAGCCCTCGGTGCGTTCGTGCAGCCGCTCGGCGTCGTGCACGTCGAGCGTCGACAACTCTCTGCCGAGCACCTCCGTTGTCTCCTCGACGGTCAAGGCCAGGTCTTCCGTGGTGATTTCGGCAAGCAGCCCACGGCTACGCAGTTTGGCCATCGGGAGCTGTGGTTGACCGCGGCTCAACACCACCAGACACAGCGAACTCCGGCAATTGTCCAACAGGAACGCGAGTTGCTCGCGAATCGATGCATCCGTGACGTGGTGGAAGTCGTCGAGCACCACGACCGCTTTCGTGTCCGTAGTGGTCAGGTGGTCGATCAAGCCGCCGAGCCGCTCGTCTGGCCGCAGACCTGTCGGGGCTGCAATCTCGCGTTCGATGGGCGCGGGCAGTCCTCCAACGGCCGCACTCACCGCAGCCGCGAAGTACCGCCAGAAACGCGGTGGGTCGTTGTCGCCAGCGTCGAGACTCAGCCAGCCGGTCAGCTCGTCGCGTTCGCTGCGGCGTTGCTCCCAGTGCGATGCCAGGACCGTCTTGCCCGAGCCGGCGGCCGCGACGATCACGACCAGAGGTCGGGACACACCAGCGTCGAGAAGCTCGATCAGCCGCGTCCGGTTGTCGGGCGACACGCGAGACCGGGGCGGTGCCAGCCTCGTCGCCAGCAACCGAACCGGCACGGCGCGATCTCTGCTCCCAACGCCAGGCTCGATACGACACCCTCAGCCACCAGGTTGCGGCGTCGACCGATCCCCTTCGGCTCGAACGCTTCAAGCATTGCTCGGCGACCACCGTGAGGAGTGAGCCAAGTATCAACCGCTGCTGAGCGCGTCGATGTACCAGGTCGACGGTTCGAAGAGCCGACCCATTCGGAGGTTCAAACGCAGCTGTTCGCCGGCCGCGAGGTGCCGGTCGAGTCGAAAGATCCGGTTGCCCCAGCTGGTGAGTGGTGCCAACGGACTTGTCGACAGGGTCGTGGTGCTGTCGAACAGCGCTTCGAACCAGATGCAGCAGCCGTCGACGATCGTGTCGGCCGAAGCGGTGCGCTCGATCAGATGGTCGGTGTCGAGCGAGTCCAGCGACTCGAGGGTGTGCAGATCGAACTCGAGGACGGGTTGTGGCTCGCCGATGGTCGACGCCACCGACCCCGGTCGAGTCCAGAACTGTTCGTTGCGGCCGGAGTCGAATCGCTGGGCGACAGGAGAATGCTCTGCGCAACTGAGGTCGAAGCCGTCGGGCAGGTCGATGTTCCAGAAACGCCGGATCCTCATCGACTCGTGGAAGGCCACCGGCTCGGCAAAGAGCCGGAACGTGGCGGGCAGGATGCGCCCACCGGGTCGCAGGACGCGGTCACGCAGGTCGAGCACATTCTGCAACATGTTCTCGTTGAACAGCTCGTCGCCCATCTGTTCGTGGAGGACGACGTCGATCGGCTCCGGTGGAGTGAATTCGCGGCTGTTGGCCTGCACGAACTCGATGTTCGTGAAGCCGTTGTGCTGTGCGATCTCGCGCGCGACCTGGATGAAATCCGAGTGTTCGACTGCGTAGACCTTCTTCGCTCCGGCCTTGCTCGCCATGAACGCCAACAGACCCGTGCCGGTTCCGAGGTCGAGCACGACATCACCCGGTTGCACGTTGCGTTGAATGCCGCGGTGGTAGGCATCGACGCGGACCGAGTCGCTCAACATCTCTTCGTGCTCGGCGAGACCGGCGAAGTTGGCCTCGTTCATGTGATCGTAAACGACGCTCATCAGCCAATCGCTCGCTGCGATTCGTCGGGCCGCGAACCCCACGGTCGATCTGGCAGCCTTGTTCGCAGCCTGTGAGGCACGATTGCCCATCAGACGAAGGCTACGGAAAGGCTGCGTGTTCCCGCTCTCGTTCCGTCGGTCTCCCTGCTGATGGTCGTGCAGATGCCGTCGTAGGAGACGACGCTGCAAATGGATTTTGAGCCTCATGGCTCATTCGGGACGTCCGATCCGGCGGACCGATGCCTGATTGCGACGGCGTCAATTAGTGTCGCTGCACCTCGACGGACAAATCGCCCGACCGAGCTCCCGAGAAACTCGAGGGTCACTCTGATGCCGACTTCACAGCCGAACGTGCTCTTGATCATGGCCGATGACATCGGTTGGTTCAACGTGGGTGCGTACAACCGGGGGATGCTCGGAGCGCCGACACCGAACATCGACCGGATCTGCAACGAGGGGGCCATCTTGACCGATGCATACGCCCAGGCCAGTTGCACGGCGGGTCGGGCGGCGTTCATCACCGGTCAGGTGCCGTTGCGGACCGGGTTGACGACTGTCGGGATGCCCGGGTCACCGTTGGGACTGCAGCCGGAGGATCCGACGCTGGCGGAGTTGATGAAGCCCGAGGGGTACATGACCGCGCAAGTCGGCAAGAACCATCTCGGTGATCGCAACGAGTTCCTTCCGACAGTGCACGGCTGGGATGAGTTCTACGGAAACCTCTATCACCTCAACGCCGAAGAGGAACCCGAACAGGCTGACTACCCGCACGAGTTCCCGGCGATGAAGGAATTGTTCAGCCCTCGCGGTGTCCTGAAGTGCAAGGCCACCGACGTTGACGACCCGACGGAGGATCCGCGCTTCGGGCGGGTCGGTAAACAGACGGTGGAGGACACCGGGCCGCTGACGCGGGAGCGGATGACCACGGTCGAAGGCGACCTGTTGGAGCACTCCCTGGATTTCATCGACCGGGCCCACGATGCCGACAGCCCGTATCTGCTGTGGCACAACACGACCCGGATGCACGTGTGGACGCGGCTGTCCGAGGAGTGGGACGGCACGACCAAGTTCGGCGTGTACGCAGACGGGATGCAAGAACTCGACTGGGTGGTCGGTGAGCTCCTCGACAAGCTCGATGAACTCGGTATCGCCGACAACACGATCGTCGTGTTCGCAACCGACAACGGCGCCGAGAAGTTCACCTTCCCCGACGGTGGCTCGTCGCCGTTCCGCGGCGAAAAGGGCCTCGGCTGGGAGGGCGGCTTCCGAGTGCCGTTCGGAATCCGCTGGCCCGGGACCATCCCAGGGGGGCAAGTACTGAACGGCATCTTCTCGCTTGAAGATGTCGTCCCAACCATCATGGCCGCGGCCGGCAAGCCGGACATTCGGGAGCAGCTACTCGACGGGTATGACGCCGGCGACAAGAGCTTCCGAGTACACCTCGATGGCCACAACCAACTGCCGTACCTGACCGGTGAGGTGGACGAGTCGCCGCGACACTTCTTCTTTTACCACGGCGAGTCGGAGGTCTACGCGATTCGGGTGAACAACTGGAAGGTTCACTTCCAGACCAAGGACGACTGGTTCGAAGGCACCCTCAAAGCCCCAACGATGCCGCTCGCGGTGAACCTGCGCGTCGACCCGTTCGAGCAATCGATGGACGCGCCGGGCTACCCGCTCTATGCGGGAGAGAAACTCTGGGCGATTCAGCCCGCCGCCGCGGTCCTCAAGATGTTCGTCGACACGTTCGACGACTTTCCCCCGCGCCAGCCCGCGCCCGGCTTCAACCCGAGTG
>JASJHI010000201.1:0-8335 GCA_033791105.1 Acidimicrobiia bacterium
CTACTCGGCTCCACTCGCCCGCCCCCCTACCTTCAGCCGGCACCGCGCGACCCGCCCCACCTCGGGATCGTCGCCGACGATGACCTCACCCGCCACACGAGATCAGAAGTGGTACGGGAAGGCGGACCAGTCGGCATCCCGCTTCTCGAGGAAGCTGTCTCGTCCTTCGGTGGCCTCGTCGGTGGCGTAGGCAAGGCGGGTGGCTTCACCGGCAAACACCTGCTGGCCGACGAGCCCGTCGTCGATCATGTTGAACGAGTACTTCAGCATGCGCTGCGCCGTTGGGCTCTTCGCGCAGATCTTGCGACCCCATTCGAGGGCCGTGGTCTCGAGCTCGGCATGGGGAATCGACTTGTTGACCGCCCCCATGGCCACCATGTCGTCGGCTGTGTAGTCGTCGCCGAGAAAGAAGATCTCGCGGGCAAACTTCTGGCCGACCTGGCGGGCGAGGTAGGCCGATCCGAATCCTCCGTCGAAGCTGGCGACGTCGGAGTCGGTCTGCTTGAACCGGGCGTGTTCTCGGCTGGCCAACGTGAGGTCCGCCACGACGTGGAGCGAGTGCCCGCCACCCGCGGCCCAGCCGGGCACGACACAGATCACGACCTTGGGCATGAACCGGATCAGCCGTTGCACTTCGAGGATGTGCAGGCGACCGGCGCGTCCGGCTTCGATCGACCTGGAGGTCGTGCCCAACGAGCCGTCCTCGCCCTCCGGCTCGGTGTACTTGTAGCCGTCCCTGCCGCGGATCCGCTGATCGCCGCCGGAGCAGAACGCCCATCCGCCGTCCCGCGGCGACGGCCCGTTCCCTGTGAGCAGAACACATCCGACGTCGGGCGACATGCGCGCGTCGTCGAGGGCGGTGTGCAGTTCGTCGACGGTGTGGGGTCGGAACGCATTGCGCACTTCGGGGCGATCGAATGCAACGCGGACCACACCGGCGTCGACCGAGCGGTGGTACGTGATGTCGGTGAAGTCGAAGCCGTCGACCCGGCGCCATGCGCGCGGATCGAAGATCTCCGAGACGTTCTCCGGCACCGTCTGGGACTCGTCGGTGTTCATGGCGACCATGTTGGCCGAGTGGGCGCACTGATGGGCAACCACGGGCGGTCGGGATCTTCGACCTTGGAGTACGGTCCTGCCATGCCGCACGCGTCGTTCAACGGTCAGCAGCCGTACTTCGAGGACACCGGAGGCGACGGGCCGGCGCTGATCCTCTCGCACGGCTTCCCGATCGAGCGCGACATTCGCGACCTTGCGATCGTCGAATCTCTCCACGGTCTGTTCGGCTGAAGTCCGGTCGCATGCTGCAGATCTTTGGGATCGAGGGCCTTCCCGAGATCCATCCGGGCGACGATCTCGGCGCGATGACGCACGCCGCTGCACTCGCGCAGGGAACCCCGCTCGTCGACGGCGACGTCGCGGTGGTGACCTCCAAGATCGTGTCGAAGGCCGAGGGTTGCGCGGTCGAGCTCGACGATGTGGTGCCGTCTCCCTTCGCCGTGTCGTGGTCGGCCTCGTGGGACAAGGACCCCCGGGTGGTCGAAGTGGTGCTCAGCGAGTCGAAACGGATCGTGCGGCAGATCGGTCCTGTGCTGTTCACCGAGACGCACCACGGCTTTCACTGCGCCAACTCGGGCGTCGACCAGTCGTCGAGTGGCGCGGCGGGACGAGTGCTCACGCTGCCCAAGGACCCCGACGCGTCGGCGCGGGGCATCCGAGACCGCTGTCGTGAGCTCGGCGTCGATGTCGCCGTGGTCCTGAGCGACACGTTCGGCAGGCCGTGGCGGGAGGGGCAAACCGACGTGGCCATCGGCGTCGCCGGGATCGCACCGCTCTACAGCTACATCGGGCAACACGACCCCCACGGACACGAGTTCCACGTGCAGGAGCTGTGTGTCGTGGACGAGTTGGCAGCAGCTGCCGAACTCGTCAAGGGCAACACCTCACGGACGCCGGTCGGGGTCGTGCGCGGCTACGTCTGGACTCCGGACGAATCGGCCACATTGGCACCGGTGCTGCGCGACTCGAACCGCGACCTGTTCAGATGACCCGGCTTCAGCCGACGAGATCCTTGGCGATCTCGTAGAAGTAGTTCCCCGACAGGCCGAGCGAGTCGACGTCGATGCGCTCGTTGTTGCCGTGGAACCGCGAGCCGAACGTCGCGAAGTCCATGCTTGGCGAGAAGAGACCCGTTCCGTACGCGGTGCGTCCGCGCTCGCGGAAGAAGCGCGCATCGGTCCCACCGACGATGATTCCGGGCACCAGCTCGGCGCCCGGATATGCCACCTGGGTGTGCTTGGCGATCGTGTCCCACAGCGGGTTGCCCTCGCCACGCGGCGACGCGGTCGAGGGGGCGTCCTGCAGCACGCTCATCTCGACGTGGTCGTAGAGATCGCCGATCGCTTCGCGCAGATGAGCCTCGACGTCGTCGGCGGTGGTTCCAGGCACGGTGCGGATGTCGACGTCGATGTCGATCACATCCGGGATCGTGTTCGTCTTCTGGCCACCGTGGCAGACGTTGGGTGAGAACGTCGTGTGCGTCTGGGCGTGGCAGTAGCGCGCCACTGGGGTCGGCATCTGCTCGAGCGTCTCCCAGATCTTCTCCGACGACCGCAGGCCGGCATCGAGCTCGGCGGGCAGCTCCATCGCGTCGAGCTGCGCCTCCCAGATGTCGTCGATGTGCGCCGACGGCTGGTACTCGGACAGCCGGCGCACGACCTCGGCGGCCTTGATCAGTGCGTTGTCGGCTCCGAACGGCATCGAGCCGTGCCCGGGTGTGCCCGAGACCCGCAGCCGCCGCCAGGCGAGTCCCTTCTCGCCGACGTTGACGGTGACGCGCCGCGTTCCGTCCGCCGCCAGCGACGACCAGCCGCCGAGCTCGGTGAGCACATAGTCGGCGTCGATCGCCTCCCAGCGATGCTCGGCGATCCACTCGGCGCCGTAGACGCCTCCGGCCTCCTCGTCGCCGACGCCGAAGTAGATCAGGTCCCCCTTCGGCTGGAAGCTCTCGGTCGCGAGCCGCCGGAATGCCACGGCCATCGTCGAGGTGAGGTTGAGCATGTCGAGGGCTCCGCGTCCCCAGACCTCGCCGTCGATGATCTCGCCGGCAAAGGGGTCGTTGTCCCAGCCCTGCTCGTTGACCGGCACGACATCGGTGTGACCCATCAGGCAGAGCGAAGGGGCATCAGGATCTGAACCCTCGATACGCGCAACGATCGAGTCGCGGCCCGCACGCGGGGTGATCCGCTCGACGTCGAGTCCAGCACCCTCGAGATAGTGCACGAGCAGGTCGGCGTTGCGCGTCTCGTTGCCGGAGTCCGGCGTCCCGTCGTTGACACACTCGTTGCGGATCAGTTCCTGCAGGAGTTCGGTGCTCGGGCCGGTGAATTCCTCGGGCATCGCCATGCTCGGAGACGCTACATCGCGCTGCGCGGACCTGCCCCGTGGACATGCAGCGACGTTCAGTCCAACTTGCGGAGCGGCTCGTCGAGCCGTTGATGTCGATGGAGCGCGATCGTCGCGTCGACCACGGCGGGCCCGTCGCCGGAGACGACGATCGGGTTCAGGTCGAGCAAGGAGATCTCGGGGTGGTTCTCCGCCAGCTGCGCGGCCTCGACGACCACGTCGACGAGCGCTGAAGGATCGATGTCAGCGCTCGTCAGTGCATCGAGCACACGCGTCTCGCCGAGCATCGCCATCGCGGTGGCAGGTGAGACCGGGGCGAGACGGGTGGTGCGGTCAGCGATCACGTCAGCCTGCACACCTCCGAGGCCGACATGCACGATCACGCCGAGCCGGTCGTCGTGTTCGCAGCGCACACGCACGTCGACGCCAGGCGTTGCCATCGCCTGCACCGTGACCTCGTCCGCGTCCGCGCCGAGCGACTCGCGCATGGTGTCGACCGACCGCCGCACGTCGGAGTCGGATCCGAGATCGAGTGCGACCCCCGCGCGGGCCGATCGTCCGGCGCGCCGGTGTCTCGCCTTGACCGCGATCGGGTAGCCGATCTCGCCGGCGATCCTGACCGCGTCCGCGGGCTCGGTGAGACGGGTGACCGGCATGAAGATCCCGTAGGCCGTGAGCAGCTCGCGTTGCGTGGCGATGTCGGCGCTGCACGCCTCGACTTCGGCGAGGGCGTGATCGATCGAGGCGCGTGCGGCCACCGGGTTGACCTCCCGATGGGGATCGGGGTCACCTGCCGCCTCGGTGGTCAGCCACCGTCCGTACGAGTACGACCGGCCGAGCGTGGCCGCCGCCTGCTCCGGGAAGGTGAACGCGGGCACGTCGGAGCCGCGTGAGATCGGTCCATCTGCGGCCCCGAGCATGACCGCCACCACGGGCTTCGGCCCGCCACTGGCGGCCTCCTCGATGCCGGTGACCACGGATTTCACGTCGTCGGCGACCGCAGGTGCGTGGATGACGAGGACTCCGTCGATCGTGTCGGAGTCGAGCGCGGCGGTCAGTGCCGCGCGGTACGCGTCGTCGTCGGAGCGCCAGTCGAGGGCGACGGGTGGCGCGACGGGTTCGAGCCCATAGGAGGCCAACGCGTGTGTCGCGAGCGTCCCCGGACTGCGGGAGTTCGTCAGCACCGCAACTCTGGGCCCGCGGAGCACGGGCTGCCCGGCCAGGACCCGAGCGGTGTCGAGCATGTCCTGGACGGTCGGAACCTCGATCAGACCGGCCTGCTGGAACAGCGCGCTGCCCATGTCCTCGGCCGCGCGTCCGGCACGGACCGCGACGATCGGCCGCGCTCGCGAAACCCGTCTCGCGAGTCGGGCGAACTTGCTCGGATTGCCGAAGGACTCGGTGTACAGCGCGATGACTCGCGTGTTGTCGTCGTCCTCCCAGAACTGGAGAAGGTCGTTGCTCGATACGTCGCTCTTGTCACCGAGTGAGACGAACCACGACAGACCGAGCTGCAGCGCGGCTGCGCGGCGGAGAACCGAGCCCCCGAGCGATCCGGACTGCATCGAGATGGCGACCCGCCCGGGCGGCAGCGCGACGTCGACGAGTGCTGCTTGGATTCGCGATTCCGCGCGTGGCGACGCGATGCCCATGCTCGAAGGCCCGATGATGCGCAGCCCATTGCGTCGCGCCCGACCGACGAGCGCATCGAGGTCGATGTCGGATCCATCGGTGGCGGTGATGATGACGGCGCCGCGCATGCGCTTGCGGATGCACGCATCGATCGTGTCTTCGAGCACGTCGGTCGGCACCGCGATGACGGCGAGCGACACCTCGTCGGGGAGATCATCGATCGAATGCAGGCACTGGTGCCCTCCGATGTCGTCGTGGGCGGGGTTCACCGGGTACGCCGGCACCTGCACGCTGCTGACGACGTGATTCCACAAGAATGTTCCCACGGCTCCGGGGCGATCAGAAGCTCCGATGACCGCAACCGCGCGCGGCAGCAGCATCCGGGCGACCGCACGGGAGTCGGCGCGCTGCTCCCGAGCTTCGACGCTGTCGAGGTACTCGTCGGTCGTCTTGATCTCCCAGTCGAGGTCGATCACCCCGGAGTCGAACCGACGCTTCAGTGGCCAGCCGGCCTTGGCGAACACCGCGAGCATGGCCCGGTTGTCGCCGAGCACTTCGGCCGTGAAGCGGTCGATGCCGTTGGTCCTGGCGTACGCGGCGAGATGCTCGAGCAGCAGGGTCGCCATTCCGAGGCCGGTGTGGTCATCGTCGACCATGAAGGCCGCTTCGGCCTCGTTGCGGCCCGGCCATCGCTCGTAGCTGGCCCATGCGACGAACTCGTCGCGCAGTTCGACCGCGAGGGCGACGCGATCGACCATGTCTACGGTGGTGAAGTGCTCGAGGTCCTTGTCGGAGAGCGACGGCTTGGGGGAGAAGAAGCGGCGGTAGATGCTCGTCGGCGACTGCCGTTCGTGGAATGCGGAGAGCGCGGCCCGATCGTCGGGAACAAGAGGCCGGATGACGGCCGTGTCCCCGTTTCCCAGCACGACGGATGCGGATCGGTCCGCGGAGGCTGTGGAGCGATCGTTCATCGAGCCAATCTTGCCAGCACGGCGGAGCTGTGGGGGCGATCAGGGGTCTGACGATGTCGAGGGCTAGCTTTACCGACGTGTCGGCCCCGATCGCACTCTTCACCACCGTCGAGCGGGATCATCACGACACGCCGCCGTGGCACCCCGAACGCCGCGCCAGGCTGCCCGCCGCGCTCGACGGCATCACTGAGGCCGAATTGACCGAGGCGGTGACGTGGTACCAGCCGCGACCCGCGGAGGTGAGCGAACTCGAACGTGTACACGAGGCCGCCTATGTCGCGTCGATCGAACGCTTCTGCGCCGCGGGCGGCGGTGACATCGACGCAGACACGTTCGCCGCGCCCGGATCATGGGAGACGGCGCGTCTCGCCGCTGGGGCGACGCTCGAGGCCGTCGACGCGCTGCGCGACGGGCGTTGCGAGTTGGCGTTCACCGCTTGTCGCCCACCGGGCCATCATGCGGTGCGGGACAAGGCGATGGGCTTCTGTCTCTTCAACTCTGCCGCCGTGGCCGCTGCGGAACTGGCCGAGCGTGGCGAGCGGGTTGCCATCGTCGATTGGGACGTGCATCACGGCAACGGCACCCAGGACATCTTCTACGACGACCCCCGAGTGCTGTACGTGTCGACCCACGAGTCGCCGCTCTATCCGTACACCGGACGCGCCGACGAGACCGGCGGACCCTCGGCGCCGATGACCAACCTCAACCTGCCGTTCCCCTCGGGGACGCGCGGTGACGTCTACCGCAGGGCGATCGATGAGGTCATCGCGCCGGTCGTCTCGATGTTCGCGCCGGATTGGCTGCTGATCTCGGCCGGATTCGACGGCCACCGCGATGATCCCCTCGCCGGTCTCGAGTTGACGTCGGGCGACTTCGCCGATCTCGCGGTTCGCCTGCAGGCGCTCGTTCCCGTGCGGCGCACCGCCGTCGTGCTCGAGGGCGGCTACGACCTCAAGGCGCTCGCTGAGTCGACGGGAGCCACCCTGTCGGCGATGATCGGTGAGTCGTACCGTCCCGAGGCCGCATCGAGCGGCGAGATCGGGTTGCCGACGATCGTCGCTGCGCGGCAGCGCTGGGGTCTTCCCTGAGCCGAGCCTGACTCGACGAGCAGCGCATCCGGCGATCTCGGCGTCGAAGGCGACGGAAATCGCACGGATCGACGCCGAGAGAGGCTGCCGACGTCCTTCAGATCGATGATCGGCTCGGTGTGCCGGCGTAGAAGCCGAGATCGGACCCGAGCGCCGGTTCGATCGCATCGCAGATTGCGCCGCCGGTCGCGGGGCGTTCTCCCGAGATCGTGACCGCGACCACGGTGCGCCCTGCTTCGAGTACCCAGGCACAGGCGACGGCGCCGCCCACCGTCCCCGTGTGGCCGAAGCCGTATTGGTCGATGAAGCCGCTCGGCAGGCGGAGTGACTCGTAGTCGGACGGTGTCAGCCAGGCGAGGGCTCCCGCCACCGAATCGGTCGACATCAACAACGTGCCTGCTCCCCCCAGCCGGGACAGCCGTTCGACGCCCCGGCGGTGCCCCACCTCGTCGGGTCGCTGGCCGTTGGTCGTGAGGCGGGCCGGGCTGAGCCCGTTCGGCTCGAACACCAGGTCGGCGAGCGCGACATCGAGCGGTTGTCCGGTGAGGAATTCGACGAGTAGGCCGAGCACGCAATAGTTGCCGTTCGAATATGTCCAGGTCCCTCGGTGACCGCGAGGTGCCCCGCCGAGCAGCGACGGTGCGTACTGCGCGCAGTCACCAGCACCGCTGAACCAGGAGGTCCGCACGACAGGCATGCCCGCGGCGTGGCCGAGGAGGTCGCGAGGTGTGACGTCGTTCCAGCCAGGGTGTGGCTGTAGTCCCATGAACGCCCATGGCATCGGCCGGTCGAGGTCGAGCGGGCCCGACTGCGCGAGCCGCGAGACCGCAAGGGACGTCATCATCTTGCTGACGCTTGCCACGACCATTCGCGTGTCGCTCGTGATCGGTTCGCCGCCGATCGTTCGGCCGATCGCCCGCCCGACGATGCGTTGCCCGTCCCGGACCACCGTGATCGAGGCTGCCTCGGCCGAGGCCGCGAGTCGGTCGAAGGCAGCGTTCGTTGCGGAAAGCTCCGGTGCGACGAGCGGCGGGAAGTCCGCGATTGCGCCGCCGTCGAGCTGGCCTGCCGTCGTCGGATCGCTCGTCGCCGGTGGGGCGCTCGTTGGTGGGACGCTCCTCGGAGGCACCGTCGTCGGGGCGACCGTCGTCGGAGGGACAGTCGTCGTGACGAAGGGCACCACGACCGGTGTCGTCGATGTGTCCAGGGGCGGCGCGGTCGTGCTGGGCTGCGCCGCTG
>JASJHI010000202.1:0-4639 GCA_033791105.1 Acidimicrobiia bacterium
AGCGCCAATACGCCGTCTCCCTGCGAGCAGTCGACCTCCAATGCGACGTCGCCGCCGAACGCAGCGTCCGGGCCCAGGATGACTTCGATCCTGATCGTGTCGCCGATCATCAGCGGTGCGGTCGCTGGGGTCACCGCACCCGATGCCCGCTCGACATCAGCCAGCGTCACGACGTCGGCCCCGGAGCTGACCACGAGGTCGTTATCCGGGTGCGGTGCACCCGTCTCCGCGTGGATGGCGGTGAGATCGCATGTGCGTCCGATGAGGAGCCCGCCCGCGACCTCGGCCAGTTCGACCTGGTCGCCGGCCGTTCCGGCGACGATCGTCGTGTCGAGTGGGATGGTCGCGTCGGCGGCTCGCGCCGTGGACGAACCCGCGAGCAACGCGGCCGAGAACACAGCGGACGCGAGCGCGAATCGACGAATCACGCTTCGCTCCGATCGCATTGTCATGTCGTGCTCCCGTCCGGTCGTACCAGGAAGTCTTGCACATCTCCGTCCGGCGCGGACCGCCGTACGAGGACGGTCCATTCCGGCTAACCGGTCAGCTCGTCTGCCAGAATCTCGATCGACGTGAGCCGGTCGGTGAGTGTCGGTGAGGGATGCACTGTCATCAGCTCGTCGGCGCCGACGCGGTCGACGAAGTCAGCGAGGTAGGCGGCGACCGTCTCGGCATCGCCGACCGCCGTGTAGTGCATCATCTCGGCGATCTGTCGTCCCTGCGGCGAGCGCAGGATCGAGTCCGCCTCGTCATCGGTGAGCTCGCGATCGAGGGTGACGAAACGGGCGACCCGGCGACGGCTGACCTCCTCGTGTTGGCGCTGCGCCTCCTCGCCGCTGCGGGCCGCGATCACGGTCACGCCGGCGACGACGTACGGCTCTGCGAGCTGCTGCGACGGCTCGAACTCCTCGCGGTACAGCGCGACCGCCTCGGCCAGGAGCGCCGGCGCAAAGTGCGAGGCGAATCCGTAGGGCAGCCCGAACGTCGCCGCGAGCCGGGCTCCGAAGAGCGACGATCCGAGGATCCACAGCGGCACGTCGGTCCCGGCTCCGGGGACCGACTCGACCCCAGGGATTCTCGACTCCCCGCGCAAGTATCCCTGGAGTTCGAGTACGTCGTCAGGGAAGGAATCCGACGAATGGACGTCACGGCGCAGCGCGCGCATCGTCTTCTGGTCGCTACCGGGAGCCCTCCCCAATCCGAGGTCGATACGCCCAGGATGGAGGGTGGCGAGCGTGCCGAACTGCTCGGCGATCACGAGCGGCGAGTGGTTGGGGAGCATGATCCCTCCGGCCCCGAGCCGGATCGTGCTCGTGTGGTGCGCGATGTGGCCGATCAGGACGCTCGTTGCCGAGGAGGCGATCGACGACATGCTGTGATGTTCCGCGTACCAGATCCGCTCGTAGCCGAGTCGCTCAGCAGCCTGCGCGATCCGGACACTGTTGTCGAACGCCTGCGCCGCCGTCTGCCCGCGGCCGATGATCGCGAGATCGAGGATCGACAGTCGGACGGGTTCGCTCGGAGACACGCCGACAGCATGCCCGCCGGCGGGTCGAACGCGCGCCTCTCAGTCCATCGTCGGCGAGTCCATCTTGTCAACGCTCGCCTCGTAGACGTTGTCGAAGATCTGTCCGTCACCGAGATTGTCGACCACACCGTCGCTGAGGAGCACCTCGCGCACGTGTGGTTTGACGCGGGCCAGTCGGAGGTCGACGCCCTCCTTGTGTGCCAAGTCGACCAGCTCGGAAACCTTGGCCGAACCCTGCGAGTCGATGAAGTCGATGCCTTCGAACGAGATGACGACCGCCTCGAACGGTGGATCGGCGCCGTCGATCAGGTCACGCAACCGATCGTGGAGGGCATCCGAACTGGCGAAGAAGAGGCCGGCATCGAAGCGCATGACGAGGAGCCGGTCGTACACGACGCTGTCCGGATACTCCTCGACGCTGAGGAACGCCTGGCTGTCGTGGCGATGACCGAGGACCGGCATGTTCGGGCTGGCATTGATGTACACCAGCCATCCGAGCGACAGTGCGATTCCGATGAGGACGCCGGCGAGCACCCCAGCAGTGAGGACAGCGATAATCGCCGCGATTGCGATCCAGAAGTCGGTGCGCGCGACGCGGTACAGCCGGCGCATCTCACCGACATCCATCATGCCGAACACGACCGCATCGATGATGAGGGCGCCCAACACCGCCTGCGGAAGTTCAGAGAAGATGGGCGCCAAGACGAGCAGTGTCGCCACGATGATCACGCCGGTGGTCAGCGAGGCGAGCGGTGTCTTGGCGCCCGACTCGTCGTTCAGCGAACTCGCTGACAGGCTGGTCGAGACCGGAATGCCCTGCAGTACCCCAGAGCCCACGTTCGACACCCCCTGTGCGAGGGACTCCTGGTTGATGTCGACGCGGTAGCCGTGTTTGGTGGCGAATGATCGGGCGTCGCCGGCAGTCTGGGAGAATCCGATCAAGAGCAGCCCGAGCGCCGCCGGTCCGATCGTCGCGAAGTTCTCGATGATGAAGCTCGGGCCGGGGAGCGATGGTGCGGCGAATCCTCGCGGAACGTCACCGACGAGGGCGATCCCGCGTTCGTCGAAGTTGAACGCGACCGACGCGATGAGCCCGCCGACGACGAGCACGAGTGAGCCGGGCACCTTGATCGGTGTGAAGCGGATGCCGATGATCACGACCAACGAGATGACGCCGAGTACGAGCGTGGCGGTGTGGGTGTCGGCCAGGCCACTCACCCAACTGCCGAACTTGCGCCAGGCGTTCGCGCCGTCGATCTCGGTGCCGGTCAGCTTCGGCAACTCGCCGACGACCACCTCGATGGCGGCGCCGAACAGGAAGCCGGTGATGACCGCCTTCGAGAGAAACAGCGAGATCCAGCCCATCTTGAAGATGGCCAGCAACAGGAACAGGATTCCGGTGACGAGCGTGATCGCGGCGACGAGTTCGACAGCGTCATCGCCGGACACCGACGCCAGAACCACGGCGCTGCCGGCGACGGCGGCGAGCGCGGAACTCGGGCCGGTCGAGATCTGCTTTGCCGTGCCGAAGAATGCGTACAGAATCGTGCCGGCGGCAGCAGCGTAGAGGCCGTGCTCGATCGGCACACCGGCGATCGACGCGTAGCCGAGCGACTTCGGAACCACGAGTGCGGCGACCGCGAGCCCCGCGATCAGGTCGCCGCGCAGCCAGGCGCGGTCGTAGCGGGGCAACCAGTCGAGGATGGGGACGATTCGGGACAGGCGCATATCGGAGCCCCATCGTCGCGCATTGCGCGGTGCGCGTCGGCACGTGGCACGGGTCGACGGTTCATCGTGCGACCGACGCGGACGACGCGGATGACGCTGCGGTCACCGAGCGGCGGATTCTGCGCAACGTGGAAGGATGCGGTGATGAGCGCATCTCCGATCTCCGACCCGCTTCCGACCAGCAACCTGGAGCTGCGCTCGACCCTGAGTGACGATGGCGTGGTGCGGCTCGGTGTCCATGAAGACGACATCAAGGCGCCGGGCGAGGGCGAGGTCATCGTTCGGGTCGAGGCCGCGCCGGTCAACCCTTCCGACCTCGGAATGATGTTCGGGATGGCCGACCTCAGCGAGCTCAGCTCGTCCGAGCTCGACGGTCGGCCAGGTGTGTCGGCGCAGGTGTCGCCGGCCGCCCTGGCCGGTCAACAAGCGCGGGTTGGCCAGCCGATGCCAGTGGGTAACGAAGGTGCCGGCACAGTCGTTGCGGCCGGTAACTCACCCGAGGCTCAGGCGCTGGTCGGCCGAGTCGTCGGCTTCCTGTCGGGTAGTGCGTATGCGCAGTACCGCACGCTCGCTGTCGCACAGTGTCTGCCGATGCCCGACGGAGTGACCCCAGAAGCGGCCGCGGCGCCGTTCGTCAACCCGCTCACCGCGCTCGGGATGGTCGAGACGATGCGGGCCGAGGGACACACGGGGCTCGTCCACACGGTCGGTGCCTCGAACCTCGGTCTCATGCTCAACCGGTTGTGCCTCGCCGACGGGGTTCCACTCGTCAACATCGTGCGACGGCCCGAACACGTCGAGTCGCTGCGTGCACTCGGGGCCGAGCACGTGTGCGACTCCAGTGCCGACGACTTCGGTGCGCGGCTGACCGATGCCCTCCGTGCGACGGGTGCGACGATCGCGTTCGACGCGATCGGCGGCGGCGATCTGGCCGGCACGCTGCTGTCGTGCATGGAGCGCGTCGCCGCCGAGAGTGCCGACGGATTCAGCCGTTACGGGTCGGACACCTTGAAGCAGGTCTACGTGTACGGAGGGCTCGACCGCGGTCCGACGACGTTGCGTCGTGACTTCGGGATGAGCTGGGCGATCGGCGGCTGGCTGTTGACTCCGTTCCTCGGCAAGATCGGAACGGAGGCCACCGAACGCCTCCGCCAACGGGTCGCGGACGAGATCACGACCACTTTCGCCAGCTCGTACGGCATGCGGCTCTCGTTGTCGGACGCCGTCGACCCGGATCAGGTGCGCCGCTACGCCCGGATGGCCACCGCCGAGAAGGCGCTCGTCACCCCGCACGGCTGAACGTGGCCGGCGTCACCTCTCGTTCGAGAGGAGGTCGCGGAACGGTGTGCTGCGGTCCGGGCCCGGCTCGCGCGGCAATCCGAG
>JASJHI010000203.1:0-17951 GCA_033791105.1 Acidimicrobiia bacterium
TCCGGCCGGATGGACCTCGTGTTCTTCAACCAGCCGTGGCGCGAGCGACAGTTGAAGGAGGGCCTGCAGATCGCGTTGTTCGGCAAGGCCGACACATATCGCGGCGGCTTGCAGATGTCGAACCCGGTCGTCGACCTGATCGGCGATCGCACCGGGCGGATCGTGCCCATCTACCCACAGAGCGAAAAGGCCCAGCTCAGTACCTGGGAGATCGCCGGGTTCGTCGATGAGGCCTTACGCCGCTGCGCAGAACGCGGGCTCGCGGACCCGGTGCCGGCGGAAGTTCTCCGGCGCCTCGGACTCATCGACCGCGAAGCAGCGTTCCACGGCATCCATCACCCGGATGGTCTGACCGACAAGGAATCCGCCCGACGACGGCTCGCCTTCGATGAGCTGCTGCGCGTGCAGTTGGTGCTCGTGATGCGCAAACGCGAACTCGAACGGGCATCGCTGGGATTCGCGCACACCGTCGAGGGTGAGCTGGTCAACCGGTTCTACGATGCGCTCGACTTTCCGCTGACCGGTGCGCAACAGCATGTGATCGGCGAGATCGCCGCCGACCTGGCGTCGCCGCACCCGATGCATCGCCTGCTCCAGGGTGATGTCGGCTCGGGCAAAACGGTGGTAGCGGTCGCCTCGATGCTCGCCGCTGTCCAGGGCGGCCATCAGGCCGCGTTGATGGCGCCGACAGAGGTGCTCGCAGAGCAGCATGGGGCGGGTGTTCGCACCATGCTCGCGGATGTCATCGTGCCCGACCCAGAGGGCAATCTCTTCGGTGAACGACCGCTGCGCGTCGAGCTACTCACCAATCGGGTGACCGGCGCCGATCGCCGAGCGATCGTCGCCGATCTGGCGGACGGGTCGATCGACATCGCGATCGGGACGCACGCACTGATTCAGGAGGGAATCACTTTCCAGAGCCTCGGCGTCGTGGTGGTCGACGAGCAACATCGGTTCGGTGTCGAGCAGCGGGCGGCGCTGCGCGACCGGACCGAGGCCGCGTCGGTGCCGGACACACTCGTCATGACAGCCACGCCGATCCCGCGGACCGCGGCGATGACGGTCTACGGCGATCTCGATGTCAGCATCCTCGACGAGCTGCCGCCGGGCCGGACACCGATTGTCACGGAGTGGGCGAACGGGCCGCTGATGGAGGTCGGCGTCTGGGCCGAGGTGCGCGAGCAGGTCGAAGCCGGTCGGCAGGCGTACGTGGTGTGCCCGCTGATCGAGGAGAGCGAAAAGCTCGAGGTGGCCTCCGCTCAGGACACGTACAACAGACTTGCGGGTGACGAACTCGCCGGGCTGCGCAGCGGCCTCCTGCACGGGCGTCTGACGCCGGGGGACAAGGAGTTGACGATGAATCTCTTCCGCTCCGGATCGCTCGATGTGCTGGTCGCCACGACCGTCATCGAGGTCGGTGTGGACGTACCGAACGCAACCGTGATGGTGATCCTCGACGCCGATCGGTTCGGTATCGCGCAATTGCACCAGCTCAGGGGTCGAGTCGGGCGGGGCGACCACGCGTCGCGGTGCTGGCTCGTCACCCAGGACACCGACGAGCAGAGCCCCCGCGTCGAGGCGCTCGTCGCGACGACCGACGGCTTCGAACTCGCGGAGGTCGACCTCGACCTGCGCGGCGAGGGGACGTTGATGTCCTCGGCTCAAAAGGGTCGCAGCGATCTGAAACTGGCCTCGCTGCGCCGCGACCGAAAACTGGTCGAACTGGCGAGGAAAGCCGCATTCGAGATCGTCGACGACGGCGACGGGATCGACGCGCAGCCTGATCTCGTCGACGAACTCGACGTTGTGTTCAGCGACCGGGACGAGGAGTTCCTCTCCAAGGGATGACGTATGGGCTCGCCGTAGGCGACAGCCCCGTCAGTAGTCGCCGCGCCGGACCTCGTCGCCATCGTCGTCTGGCATGACGAGATCCCACCGGTCGAGGCAGTCCTCGCAACGGTACGCGACGATGTCGCCGGGTTCCCACTGCCCGTCCTCGCGGGGCGGGGTCAACAGATGGCAACGGCCACCGCAGTCGATGCATGTGATCTGCGGGTCGGGTTCGAGCACGGAACCAGTCTGCCCGGGCACGGCCTGCTCCGTTCACATCCGTCCGATTCGGATGGTCGGTCGGACCGGATGGTCGGTCCGGCCGCGTATCCTGCGACGCCATGCGGGTTGTTGCAGGAGCACTCGGTGGGCGCACGCTCATCGCGCCGAATGGCACATCGACGCGACCGACCACCGATCGCGTGCGAGAGGCGATCTTCAACTCGCTGGGCAGCGCCGGCGTGCTCGAGGGTGCGCTCGTCGCGGACCTCTACGCGGGAAGCGGCGCTGTCGGGATAGAGGCATTGTCGCGCGGAGCCGAGCACTGCGTCTTCGTCGAACGTGATCGATCCGCGGTGCGGATCGTCGGCCAGAACCTCGAAACGCTCGGGCTCACCGATCGCAGCCGGGTGCTGTCCGGCGATGCACTCGCGCACGTCGGCACACTCGACGTCGACATCGTCTTCGCCGACCCACCCTACGATTTCGACCGGTGGGACGAGCTGCTCGAGGCGGTCCCAGCTGGTCTCCTCGTCGCCGAGTCGGGCCGTGAGATCGACGGCAACGGGGGCTTCACGGTCACTCGCACCAAGCGTTACGGGCGCACTCGCGTCACGTTCCTCGAGCGTTGAACCACGCGGTCGTTGAGCGCTTGCACCGAATCTCCGAACTACAGTCCTCACTCCGATGAGTTCCGACCCTGCGAGTCCCGATCGTCCAGCGGTGGGCGTGCTCTACCCGGGGAGCTTCGATCCGATCCACCTCGGCCATGTCGACGTGATCGAGCAGGCACGAGAACTGTTCGGCACGGTGGTCGTAGCGATCATGCACAATCCGTCGAAGCCGTCCGGACTCTTCCCCGCCGACCAACGGGCGGCGATGGCGACCGCTTCCTTGTCACACCTCGATGGCGTGACGGTCGAGCTGCACTCAGGACTCGTCGTCCAGGCAGCCGCGCGGGCCAACGTCGAATTCATCGTCAAGGGCCTGCGGACGGCAGGCGACTTCGAGATCGAACAGCAGATGGCACAGAACAACCATGCGGTCACCGGAGTCCGCACCGTGTTCTTGCCGTGCACGCCGGCACTCGGGTACGTCAGTAGCCGATTCGTGCGCGAGATCGCCAAGTACGGTGGTGAGACGGCACACCTGGTGCCACCCGCCGTTGCAGTTGCGCTCCGTACCGTGTTCGGAGCCGACGAATGACGCAGGCCGGTATGAGATGATTGGAATCGAGCGATGAGCTACGACGACGGGCACGGCGATCAGGACGCCGGATACGGCGCGAACGACGACGACGACTACACGAGTCAGCAACAGGCGATGGTCGTCGGCGACGCGGAGACGCTGCTCAGACGCGCGATCGACATCATCGCGACCGCGCCGACAATGCCGCTGTCCTCATCCCCCCGCATCGATCGCGACGAGATCATCGAGCTGCTCGAGGAGTCACTGCACCGGATTCCCGAGGAGCTCCGCCAGGCGCGATGGATGCTGAAAGAACGCCAGGAATTCGTGGCGAAGACGCGCCGCGAGGCCGACGAGCTGCTCGAGGCAGCCCGCGTCCGGGCTGAACGGATGGTGCAACGCACCGAGGTCGTTCGCGCCGCTGAACAACGCGCACGGAGCGTCATGGAGACCGCCGAGACCGACTCCCGCCGCCTCCGCCACGAGACCGAGGACTTCCTCGATCAGCGGCTCGGTTCGTTCGAGATCCTGCTCGACAAGCTGTCCAAGACGGTCCTGTCCGGCCGTCAGCGGCTGGCGGTCGGCGGCGAGCCGGACGAGACCGCTGCGCTCGAGGTCGAAGAGGATCCGACCACGGCCGCATTCTTCGACCAGGACGACTGATCCGACGCTGCGAGCTGCGCGGCGTCTCCGATCGTCGTCGCCGAGCGTTCGGCTGAAGAGCAGCGGCGACACGGCGAAGGAGACCGAGTCCGACGCGCAGCCAGGCCGCCGCATCGTGTCGGAGCCGCCCTATCGTGACCGGATGCCTGATCCTCTGCGGCCGCTGCGCGTGAACGCGGCCGAACTGCTGCGCCAACCAGGCGCGACCAGCCGGATCGAGGCGCGCCTCGAGGCCGATGCGCTGGGTATCGATCACCCCGCGCTCGACGGCGACATCGATGTCGCCATCGACCTGGATGTGCTCGACGATGGAATCATTGCCGTCGGCGCGGTGAGCGCCCGCTGGGCGAGCGGCTGTCGACGTTGCCTGCGCGACCTGAACGAAGTCCTCGTCATCGAAGTCGACGAGCTGCACCAGATCGAGGTGACCGACCCCGACGCCTTCGCGATCGAGAACCGCAGGCTCGACCTCGCGCCGATGGTCCGCGAGTCGGTGCTGCTCGAACTCGCCGCCGACCGGCTCTGTCGCCGGGACTGCGCTGGATTGTGCCCCGAGTGCGGCATCGACCTCAACGATGGCGCATGTGGGTGCGACACCGAGGTGGTCGACGACCGGTGGGCCGCGCTCGACGCACTCGTCGTCGACGAGGACTGACGCTTGTTCAGGCAACGTTTGCCTGTCCCCGACCGGTGCATGGGTGGCGCCAGATGCGCTCCACCGACCGCACGATGATCCCACGAAACGGCATCGTGCCCGTCAAAGCCCCGTTCGCGCTTGAACTAGGTTGGTCCGCTCACAAGCAACAAAGAGGTACGCACCATGCTGATGGCAACTCGCTACACGTTCAAGGGCGACCAGTCGCCCGATTCGGTCAAAGCTCTGCTGGCGGTGTTCGCCGAGCGCGGACCAGGAGCTGGTGAGATCGCTCACTACGTGTCAGCCGACGGTCGCGGTGGGCTGATCATCGCCGAAATGGACGACCCCCAGGAGGGGTACGCAAATGCCCTGGCCTATCAACAGTGGATGGATCTGGACAGCACCCCGATTCTCACGATCGAGGATGCGATGCCGACCATCATGGCAGCGTTCGCCTAGCCCGGATCTCTCACCCTGACGTCAGTTCGGAGCGCGTCAGCTCGATCCTCCGTGCGAACGGAGTGGCGCCATACTTCGCAGCGAGCGCTCCGGCGTCGTCGAGGAGCACCATCGCAGTTGCTCGATCCCCTTGCTGCGCGACCGCGGCTGCTCTCAGTCGCAAGAGCTCGGGTTCGTAGAAGAACGTCCTCGTCGTGGCCTCGATCACGCTCGCTGCCTGGTCCAGGTGTGCGAGGGCGGCGTCGGCCTCCCCTTGGCGTAGCGCGGCGTCGGCGATGAGCCCGAGGTAGTACGGCTCGTCCATCCGCGCCCCATACGTGCGGTAGTCGGCGAAGGCGGCGTGGACGGTCTCCCATCCGGGCCGGTTCGGGCCGATCGGCTCGACGGCCTCACACCAAGCGTCGAGGATCCGAGCTTGCGCGGCGCGAAATGGGAAGCCGTGCTCCTCGGCGACCATGATCGCCTGCCCGGCCCAGGAACGGCATGCCGTGACATCGGCCCGGTACTGCTCGAGGAACGCTCGCTGGATGAAGGCGGTCGCGCCCGCGTACTCGTTTGTCGCTGCCCATTCGATGGCTCGGTCCACCATCCGGTCGGCCAGTTCGTACTCGCCCAGGTGCCACGCCGACAACGCGCCCCATGTGTTGCACGACACGCCGGGGTGTTCCCCATAGCGCGCCATGTAGATGCTGTGCTCGACCTCGTCCCATGCATCGAGACCGGAGCGGGCGAAGTCGAGGGACCTGTCGAACGCACCCTGGTGAAACGTCGAGCAGGCGAGCAGCTCCTGACTCTCGACACCCAGGTGCGGTCCCTCGTCCAACTGTTGGCGGAGCAGCTCCTCGGATCGGTTGTACTCACCGCGCAACTCATGGACGCTGGCCAATCCGTAGCGGATCACGAAGCGGTCGGGCGACGCACGCACACCGCGGCAAGCCTCCATCGCCCGCTCGTAGTTCTGTTCCACCTCGACCGGTCCCCAACCGAGCGTGGCGATGAGCGCGGGGCCGAGACTCGCGCGGATCGACACCTCGGTCGCGTCGCGTTCGGGTCCCTCCGGGAGATTGGCCAGCAGATCGAGAGCCGCCCGGAGCGAGACGACCGCGTCACGATGCCCGCTGCGCGCGAGCGCGAGTTCGCCTGCCCGATGGAGGTAGCGAACGGCCCGCGCCGTGTCGCCGGAGTCGAGGAAGTGCTGTGCGAGCTCCGCGACGTGTTCGTCGATCCGATGCGCAAAAGCTTCCTCCAATCGCTCACCCACTCGCTGGTGGACCAGCGCTCGCCGGCTGGCGGGAACGCCGTCGTAGACGGTGCGTTGATGCAGATCGTGGCGTAAGCGGAAGAGGGTCGACACCGTCCCGTCGGGCCACACCTCGTCGCCGACCGCGGTGAGCAACGTTCCCTGACGGGCGAGGTGCGCGAGTCGGCGCTCGACATCGTCCAGGGGCGCGTCGAGCCCGGCGGCGACAGCGAACGCCGCGAACTCCCTCCCGACGACCGCTGCTGCCTCGACGAGTTCCTGATCCCGGGGGTCGAGCTGGTCGACGCTCTGGGCGATCAGCCGGCGCACCGAGTCCGGCACATCCGCCGAGAACGGTCGGTCGCCGTCCGCCGGCTGGGCATGGCCATCGCGCACAACGATCGAACCCTCCCGCTCCCACTGCTCGAGCTGTTCGCCCGCGAACAGTGGATTACCTGCGCAATTCACGGTGAGCACATCGACGATCTCGTCGTCGATGTGCTCAGCGTCGAGTCGGCGCAGCGCCAGCGCACGGATCGCGGTCTCGTCGAGCGGATCGAGCTGGACGCGTTCGACGTGTTGCGACGATGCGGCACGCGTGAGGAGGTCGCCGACCCGTGTCGAACCGGGGTCGTCGACCCGGAGAGTGCAGACGGTGGTGAGCGGGATGTCGAACGTGCGGGTCGCGAGCCATTCGATGACCTCCAATGTCGCGTCATCGGCCCAGTGCAGGTCCTCGACGAGCAAGACCACCGGCGACAGCTGGGCGAACGTCTCGAACAGATCGACACCCTCGCGCAGCATTCGCTCATGGGTCCCGCCGAGCGACCGGGTCTCGACATCACTCCAACTGTCGCGATCGACCAGCGAGGGGAGCTGAGCGAGCCACGTCGGGGCCACACGGCCGATCGCGTCGACGACCTCCTGTCCGCGGTCACGGCCGAGTCGTCCGACGGCGTCCAGGAGGGAGACGTACGGCTCGACGAGCCCCTCGTGTCGTCGGCATCTGGCGCGCAACACCAACACGTCGCGGTCGAACTCGGCGCGCTCGACGGCATCTTCGACAAGCGTGCTCTTTCCTGCCCCCGCAGCACCGAGCACGAAGACCGTCGCACCGGTCCCGGAGGGAAGCTGCGCGATCGCGCCGTCGAGCACGGCGGCTTCCACCTCCCTACCGATGCTGTGATCCGGGATGGCAGGGCCGCCTTCCGCCTCATCGAGGTTGCGCCCATGAGGCGGGCTGCTCGCCTTTTCCGGCACTTCCCGATCGAGGTCGATGACCTGCACGTCGGCGACGAACCGGTATCCGCGCCCGTGACGAGTCTGAATCACACGCTGTTCGCGTCCTGAGTCGCCGCACGCTTTGCGGGCCGCCTGGATACGGCTCGTGAGCGCCGACTCGGAGACGAAACGGTCGAGCCAAACCTCGTCGAGTAGCTCGATCTTCGAGACGACCCGGTCGCGATGGGCGACGAGGTGGACGAGGACGCTGAAGACCTGTGGCTCCATGTGCAGCGGTGCGCCGGCGTGCCGCAGCTCGAACAAGGTCGTGTCGAGCTCGAAGTCCTCGAATCGGTAGATCATCCAGTGCCCTCCGGTCCACCTTGGACCGGTCAGACCATAGGCCTGGCGTCACCGTGCCGCTGCGATCTAGTGCGGATCTCGACGCGATCTTCGACGTCTCTTGACGACCTGACGGACTTGTTCGGTGACGATGAGGAGGACCGGTCGTCACGTGGCGGTGGGCGAATCAGCGAGGAGTCGCGACATGAGTACAGAAGTTCCGATGATGTTCGCCCTGGCGCTGCTCAGCGTCGGCATGTGGACGCTCCGAGTCGCCGTTGCAGCACGCGGCCTGAAGCTGGCAGGGGCCGCCATCGCGGCAACCGAGGCGGTCGTGTTCGCGTTGACGTTCTCGCGGCTGGTGACCGATCTCGGCTCGCCGGCACGGCTATTGGGCTATGCCGCGGGCGTCGCCGCGGGAACGGTGGTCGGACTGGCGATCAACGACCGGACAGCACGCGGGCACAGCGAGTTCCATCTCGTTGCCGCCAGCGATCGCAACGATCTCGTCGCCTGCCTGCGCCAGCGAGGGTGGCCGGCAACGACGACGATCGCCGACGGACCAGACGGTGCGGTCACGGCGATGTGGCTCACCGTGCCCGACAGCGAGCTGCGCGAGGTCTCGACATTGATCGCCGACTGGGCACCGGGGGCGTTCTGGACCGTGCGACGACTACAGCGGGTCGCCAACCCGATGCAGAGAGACCATGTCCCCGAACGTCGAGGCCCGGTCTCCTGCCCGTGCGCGCCTGTCGACGCGTGAGGACGCAAGGTGGCCGGCCGACTCGGTCAACTGGCGACAAGGGTCGTCACACCGCACCGGGCATGACACGGCACGTGCGACGCCCGGGGGAGCGCGGGATTGCTCCGCGGTGCCGGTCACATCGCCGCCGCAGTCCGATAACGTGATCCGGCCGCTGCGACGTATCCGTCCAGCCCAGCAACTCGAAAGCACCCTCAGATCCGTCGACGAATCGGTCGATGGCGACAACGGAGACCGAACGATGGCCGTTCCGAAGAAGAAGACCTCGAAATCGAAGACGCGCAGCCGCAGGGCCAGCGCGTGGCAGCTCAACGCGCCGCCGCGCAGCCTCTGCCCGCACTGTGGCAATGCGAAGACCCCGCACACGGTCTGCCCGTCGTGCGGTTGGTACCGCGACCGCGTCGCCATCGACGTCGGCTGACCTGGTTCGGTCGAACGAGCGAACGCACCGACACATGCTCCCGATCGCCCTCGACGCGATGGGCGGCGACGCCGCACCCGAGGCGATTGTCGCCGGCGCACACGCCGCGGCTGCTGCGGGTATCCCGGTCGTGCTCGTCGGCCCACCCGGCCTCGACACGACGGGCCCCGATGGGTCCACCCTCGAACTGATCGAGGCATCCGAGATCATCGGTATGCACGACGATCCCGCCCAGGGCGTCAGGCGCAAGAAGGACTCCACGCTCGTCCGCGCCGCTGAAGCGGTACGCGACGATCGAGCGAGCGCGATGATCTCGGCGGGCAATACCGGCGCGACGATGGCCTCTGCCCTGCTCCGGATGGGCCGCATTCGGGGCGTCAAGCGGCCTGCGATCGCAACGCCGATCCCGGTTCCCGGCTCGACCCCGACCGTGCTGCTCGACGCCGGCGCCAATGCCGAGGTGCAGGCCGAGTGGCTCATCGAGTTCGCGGTGATGGGCAGCGTCTACGCCAGGCACCGCTTCGACATCGCGTCACCGCGCGTCGGTCTGCTCTCGATCGGCGAGGAGCCCGGGAAGGGCGATCAACTGCGGAAGGACGCGTACGAGCTGCTGTCGTCGGCGCCCGGCATCGAGTTCATCGGGAACGTCGAGGGGCGCGACGTGATGAGCGACGAGGTCGACGTCTGCGTGACCGACGGCTTCACCGGCAACGTCGTACTGAAGACGCTCGAGGGTGGCATGAAGGCGGTCATCGGCGGCCTGTTCTCCGCGTTCTCGTCGACGCCGGAATACCAGACCCACGCGGACGCGCTGATGCCGGCACTGATGCCGCTGTACGAGACGCTGAGCCCGGACACCTACGGCGGCGCAATCCTGCTCGGCGTCGACGGTGTGTGCATCATCGCCCACGGCTCATCGAGCCCGACCGCGATCGAGAATGGTCTCCGCGTCGCACGCGACATGGTCGACCACGAGATCGTGCGCGAACTCGCCGATGCGATCGCCTTGCTCGACTGATCCGGATTTCCTCGGCCCGTCCGCATCGCAAGGAGTATCCTGATCCGGTGCCAGCAGAGACTCACGTCGAACAGGGCCCGCTCGGACGCGACGAGATCTTCGAGATCGTCCGCGACCGGCTCGCCGACATCCTCGAGATCGAGCCGTCCACGATCAGCGAAGGCCAGGCGTTCGCCGATGATCTCGACGCCGACTCCCTCGCGTTGATCGAACTCGTCGAGGCGCTCGAGGACGAACTCAGCGATCGCACGACCGGTTTTCGGATCGAGGACGAGGACCTCGAAGACCTGAAGACGGTGCGCGACGCGGTCGACTACGTGCACGACCGGGTCGACGAGGGGTGACCTCGGCCGAACGCGCTCGGCTCGAGGAGCTCGCAGAACGCATCGGACACCGATTCAACGAGCTGTCGCTGCTCGAGCGTGCTCTGGCCCATCGTTCTTGGTGTGCCGAGACGCCCGGGGAAGAGAGCAATGAGCGCCTCGAGTTTCTCGGTGACGCTGTACTCGGCTTTGTCGTCGCCGACCTCGCGTACGGCGAGTTCCACGAGCTGCAGGAGGGCGTACTCACCGACCTTCGCAAGAGCGTCGTGAATGCGGTCGCGCTGGCACAGGTCGCAGAACAGATCGACCTCGGTCCGCACATCAAGCTCGGCAAGGGCGAGACCGCCGCGGGCGGCGCGGAGAAGCCCTCGATCCTCTCCGATGCGCTCGAGGCTGTCATTGCGGCCGTCTACCTCGATGCGGGCGCCGACGCGGCTCATGGCATGGTCTCGCGGCTGATCGCGCCGAGGATGAACCGTTCGATCGACCGGCTGGACCAACTCGACTTCAAGACACAACTCCAGGAGCTGAGCGCGCGGCGGGGCCTGGGCGTGCCGATCTACGAGATAACGGCGATCGGCCCGGATCACTCCAAGTCGTTCACCGCATCTGCAGTCGTCGACGGTGACGTTCTCGGAGTCGGCCGGGGTCGTTCCAAGAAGGCGGCCGAACAGGGCGCAGCCGCGGAGGCGTGCGCGTCGATCGACCACTCGGCCTGAACGCGGCAACGGATCGACGGCATGCCCGAACTACCCGAGGTCGAGACCGTTCGCCGCGGCCTCGAGCAGCATCTCGTCGGACGGCGGATCAGCCGTGTCGAGGTCGGACGCGACCGGGTGGTGCGGCGCACGTCCCGCGAGGCGCTGATCCACGACCTCACCAACACCGTCGTCGAGGGAGCAGACCGGCGCGGTAAGTACCTGCTGCTGCCACTCGACTCGGGCGACCAGCTGATGATCCATCTCCGGAGGAGCGGCCAGGTGCTGCTCGCTGCGGGGGGTACCACCCGCCCGCCCCACACCCACGTCGTGTTGTCGCTCGACGACGGCCGAGAGGCCTGGTTCGTCGACCCGCGCACCTTTGGTGAGGTCGTCGTCTTCGACCCCGCCCGTGTCGAGGTCGAGATCCCCGGGTTGGCGCGTCTCGGGCCCGATCCGATCGCGGATCGATTCGACCGTGCTCTGCTGCGTTCGATCGTCCGATCCACGCGCCGTGCGCTGAAGCCCTTGCTCCTCGACCAGCACGCGATCGCGGGCATCGGCAACATCTACGCGGACGAGATCCTCCACGATGCCCGGCTCCACCCGGAGCGTGCGGCGAACGACCTCTCGACCCGTTCGGAGGCCTGTCTGCATGCGTCGATCCTCGAGGTGTTGGGCGATGCGATCAGCGCCGGCGGTTCCACGCTCGGCGACGCTCAGTACGTCGATCTCATGGGCGCGTCCGGGAGCTACCAGGACGACCATCGGGTGTACGGGCGGGAAGGTCAACGGTGCATCACGTGCGGCCGCGGCTGGATTCGCCGAACGGTCAGCGCGGGACGCAGCACGCACTACTGCCCGGTCTGTCAACGATGACCGGCATACCGGTCCGTGGGCCCGGCGCGCGGATATCTTCTGGATCACCGTGTTCCTGAAGAGTCTCACCCTCAAGGGCTTCAAGTCGTTCGCCGAGAGCACCACGATGCTCCTCGAACCGGGGGTCACCGTGGTCGTCGGGCCGAACGGGTCCGGCAAGTCCAACGTCGTCGACGCCGTCGCCTGGGTGCTCGGTGCACAGGCACCCAAGTCCGTGCGCAGCCAGAAGATGGACGATGTCATTTTCGCCGGCACTGCGACGAGGTCCGCACTCGGGCGGGCCGAGGTCGCGATCACCATCGACAACTCAGACGGCACGCTCGGCGTCGAGCTGCGCGAGATCACCATCACTCGTACTCTCTTTCGTACCGGCGAATCCGAGTATTCGATCAATGGTGCGCCCTGTCGTCTGCTCGACGTGCAGGAGATGTTGTCCGACGCCGGCGTCGGACGCCAGCAGCATGTGATCGTCAGCCAGGGCCAGATCGACGCCGTGCTCAACGCCCGTCCAGAGGACCGGCGCGCGATCATCGAGGAAGCCGCTGGCGTCCTCAAGTTCCGCAAGCGCAAGGAGAAGGCAGAGCGTCGGCTCGATGCCACCGAGGCCAACCTGCTGCGCGTCCAGGATCTCTTGCGCGAGGTAAGGCGCCAACTCCGGCCACTCGAGCGCCAGGCCAAGGCCGCTGAGCGCCACGGCACCCTCGTCGAGGAGCTGGCCGCCTTGAAGACGTTTGTCGCTGGACGCGAGATCGCCGGGCTGCGCACGAAGCTCGAAACGCTTGCCGCCGACCGGCTGACGACGACTCGTGACGAGTCCGACCTGAAGGCCGCCCACGTCGCGCACGACACCTCGATCATCGGAATCGAAGCTCAGCTCACCGCACGCGGCGAGAACGACCTCGCCGACCGGCTCGTCCGCGTCGAGCACCTTCGGGAGCGGGCGCGAGGTCTCGCCGCCGTGATCGTCGAGCGTCGCCGCTCGCTCGAACGAGACCGTGGACAGCTCCTCGATGCCGGTGTGATTGCCAGCCTCGAGGCCGACGCGGCGCGTTTCCGCGACGAACTGATCGTCGTGGCCGACGAGTTGGCGGGGGCGGCCCCGCGGGCCGAGCAACTGGTCGTCGACGAGGAGGGCTTCGCCGCTGAGCGCGAGCGCATCCTCGAAGCGATCGGAGCCGATCCATCGAGCAGCCGGGCGGCGAGCGCCGCAGCGGAGGTTCGCGGCGAGCTTCGCTCGGTCACCTCGTCCGCCGAGCGGGCCGAGGGAGAATTGCGACGCCTCGAGGAGCGCGGGGAGGCGCTGCGCGCCCGACTCGCCGAGGTCGAAGGTGAGTCGGTGAGGCTCCGCGCCGAGTGTGACGAGGCCGGCGCGATCGAGGTGCCTCTCGTCGAGGAGGTGGCTGGAGCCGAGCGGGCACAGGCAGCCGCTGAGGCCGCTCATCAGTCCAGCCGCGACGCGCGCAGTGAAGCCGCCGAGGAGACGTCGCGATGGTCGGCGCGGGTCGACGCGCTGCAGATGGCGCTCGACGCTGCTCGCGAGAGAGCGGGAGCAGAACGACTGGCCGGCGTCGACGGCGTGCTGGGCACACTGCTCGACCTCATCGAGATCGACGAGGGGTGGGAGCCGGCGGTCGAGGCTGCGCTCGGCGAGTCGCTCACCGCCGTCGTTGTCGATGACCCATCGGCAGGACGGCGCGCGCTGGCCGCTCTACGTGACTCGGCAACGACGGGCGCCGTCATCGCGCTCGGGGCGACGACTGCGTCACGGGCCGCGCCGTCGGTTGGTTCGGAGGTTCGCCCGCACGCACGGTCCACCAACGCGCAGGTCGACCGGCTGCTCGACGGCCTCATCGGCTCCGCCGTCCGCGTCGAAGAACTCAGCGGTGCGGTGGATGCTGCGCTCGCTCACCCCGGTGCCACGATCGTGACGCCGGGTGGTGACCGGTTCGGTATGACCGGGTGGCGGCTCGGCGTCGCCGGCTCGGGAGCCACAGCGGCCGCACTCGACGACGCGCGAGAGCACGCCGCTCGGGCCGACGACCGGCTGACCAGGGCGGATCGGGCGGTCGCGGCAGCAGCCGAGGCAGTGGTTGCGGCGGGCGCGGCCGAGCGTGACCTCGTTCGCCGGCTCGACCAGAACGACGCCCGGTTCACGGCCGCGTCCGAGGGGCTCGGGCGTGCCCAGGGTGAGCAGCGCGAGCTCCGCACCGAACTCGCTGCGCTCGGCCACACGATCACCGATGCCGCCGACAACATCCAGCGCGGCAACACCCGCATCGGCGAACTCATGGCGCTGCTTCCGTCGCTCGAGTCCGACGAGCAGGCCGAGGTCGATGCGGCCCGCACCCGCGGCGCGTTGCGCGCCGATCTCGAGTCCAGGGCCACGGCGCTCGCGGCCCGGCGCACCGATCTCGAGGTCGGCAACGCCGGATTACTCGAACGGCGACAGCTGCTCGACGGTCGCTTGGTCGAGGCCGAGGCTCGCCTGCGCGCCGATGCCGACGCCCGGATCGCGGCCGAGGGGCGCCGAATCGAGGTCGAGCGGTCGATCGCCGAGATCGATCGGCTCGCCACACTCGTGGCGTCGCGTCGCGAGGTCGTCGAGGTCCACCACACCGATCTGGCCGAACGCCGCCGCCGACAGAGCGCCGAGGTGCACGGGCTGAGCGCCGACCTCGACCGTGACCGGCGGGCCCGGGGCGAGCACGAGCAGCGCCTCGACGTGACTCGCGAACGCGGTCGGAAAGCCGAGCTCGACGAGGCCGAGGCCAAGCTGCGACTCGAGACCGCCGTCGAGATGGTTCGACGCGATCTCGACATCGAACCGGCGGTCGCCGAAGCGGCGGAGATGCCCGAACTCCCAGAGGGTGCATCGCCGGCCGGGCGGGTCCGCGAACTCGAACGCGAACTCCGACTGCTGGGACCGATCAACCCACTCGCCCTCGAGGAGTTCAACGAACTGCAGGCCAGGCACACCTTCCTCGAGGAACAGCTCGACGACGTCCGGCGGACCCGCCGCGAACTGTCGCGTGTGATCGCCGCGGTCGACGGCGAGATCCAGAGTGTCTTCGCCGCCGCCTTCGCCGACGTCAGCGACAACTTCACGCAGCTCTTCAGCCTTCTGTTTCCGGGCGGTGGCGGCCGCCTCAAACTCACCACCCCCGACGATCTGCTCAACACCGGCATCGAGATCGAGGCCAAGCCCGGCGGCAAGAATGTGAAGAAACTCTCACTGCTGTCGGGCGGTGAGCGGAGCCTCACGGCACTGGCCTATCTGTTCGCCGTATTCCGGTCCCGTCCGTCGCCGTTCTATGTGATGGACGAGGTCGAGGCCGCGCTCGACGACGTCAACCTGCACCGGTTCCTGGGCCTCGTGGCGGAGTTCCGTAAGGATGCGCAGCTGCTGATCGTGTCGCACCAGAAGCGGACGATGGAGGCAGGCGACTGCCTGCTCGGTGTGAGCATGCAGCCCGGCGGTTCCAGCAAGGTGGTCGTCGAGCGCGTCTCGGCCGGCTCGACACCCGTCGCTTGATCCGCCACTGCTCCTCGCCTGATCTCTCGCCTACCTCGACCGGCGGAAGCCCGGTGGTCACCGTCCACCCCAGATAGCGTCGAGCGGCGATGGGCTTCGAAGTCGTTTTTCTGATCCTCGCCGTCCTCGTGGTGGCCTTCGGCATCGGCGTCATCGTCGTCAGCCGTCGCAACGCCGCGCGCGACGACCGGCCGTCGGCCCCGCCGGCCACTCCCACCATCCCGCCTCCGAGGGCGCCCGAGGGCGACACGCTCGTCTCGGAACCCTTCGTCGAAACGGTCGAACCCGATCAGGTCGAGGTCGTCCCGGCGACCTTGCGCGACCGGATGTCGAAGGCCCGGTCGACGTTCGCCGGTGCCTTCGCAGGGGTGCTCGGCCGTGGGGGGCTCTGCGACGAGGACTTCGAGGATCTCGAGGAGGCGCTGTTGCGTGCCGACGTTGGCGTCGGCCTCACCGACGATCTGCTCACGGAATTGCGGAGCCGCGTCGACGCGAAGGAGATCGCCGAGCCGGCGCAGCTCCTCGACGGTCTCCAGTCCGAGATGATCGCGCGGCTCGCAGGCGCCGATCGGTCCCTGCACTTCGTCGGGGGCGAGGAGGGCAGCCCGAACGTCTGGATGTTCGTGGGCGTGAACGGCGTCGGGAAGACAACGACGATCGGAAAGCTCGCCAAACAGCAGGTCGCAGACGGCCGCACGGTGTTGCTGGCGGCCGGCGATACGTTTCGCGCCGCCGCCGCGGAACAGCTCACGACGTGGGCTGAGCGGTCGGGCGTCGACATCGTGCGTGGCGCCGACGGCAGCGATCCCAGCGCGGTGATCTTCGACGGCGTCGAGCGTGCAGCGTCCCGGGACATCGACCTCGTCATGGCGGACACGGCCGGTCGACTGCACACCAAGACGAACCTGATGGACGAACTGCGCAAGGTCCGCCGAGTCGCCGAAAAGGGGGCCGGCCGGGTGACCGAGACGCTGCTCGTCATCGACGCGACGACCGGACAGAACGGGCTTGCCCAGGCGCGTGAGTTCGGCGAAGCGACCAACGTCACAGGTGTCGTACTCACCAAGCTCGACGGGTCGGCCAAGGGCGGGATCGTCTTCGCCGTCGAGACCGAACTCGGGATCCCGATCAAGCTCGTCGGTATCGGCGAAACGATCGGCGATCTCGTCCCGTTCGACCCCGACGAATTCGTGAACGCCCTCTTCGACCAGTAGTCACCGATGAGTGTTCGGCGGCACGCGCCCGAGACTCATCGGAACGGGGGCGCCGCTAGCCTCCGGTGCTGATGTTCGACAACCTTTCCACCCGGCTCGAGGGGATCGTCAAGAAGATCCGCGGCAAGGGTCGGCTCACCGAGGCCGATGTCGACGAGGTGATGAAGGAGATCCGCACGGCGCTCCTCGAAGCCGATGTGAACGTCACGGTCGTGCGCTCGGTGTGCAACCGCATCCGAGAGCACGCGCTCGGCGCGACGCGATCGCAGTCGCTCGATCCCGGCCAGCAAGTCATCAAGGCCGTCAACGACGAATTGACCCGAGCGCTCGGCGGCGAGACCCTGTCGATCACCTACGCGAGCAAGCCGCCGACCGTCGTACTGATGGCGGGCCTGCAGGGCTCGGGCAAGACCACCGCGGCCGCCAAGCTCGCCTCCTGGTTCAAGACGCAGGGACGCCAACCGCTGCTCGTCGGCGCGGATCTCCAACGTCCAGCGGCCGTCGAACAGTTGCGCACGCTCGGTGGGCAGATCGACGTGCCGGTCTTCTCCGATCCGGAGGATCCGGTGCTCACCGCCGCCGATGGGCTCGACGAGGCCAGGCGTCTCGGCCGCGATGTGCTCATCGTCGACACCGCCGGTCGTCTCTCGATCGACAGCGAGATGATGGAGCAGATCCGGCTGATCTCCGGTGCGGTCGACCCGGACTACACGTTCCTCGTCATCGACGCGATGACGGGGCAAGATGCCGTCCAGACTGCTCAAGCGTTCGACGAGACCCTACGAATCGACGGCGTCATTCTGTCGAAACTCGACGGCGACGCACGCGGCGGCGCTGCGCTGTCTGTCAAGGAGGTCATCGGGCGCCCGATCGCCTTCGCCTCCACCGGCGAGAAGCTCAATGAATTCGAGCAGTTTCATCCCGACCGGATGGCAGGCCGGATTCTCGGGATGGGCGACATCCTCACGCTCATCGAGCAGGCCGAGTCTGCGTTCGAAGCGGAACAGGCAGAGGAGGTCGCGGCCCGGCTGATGGAGGGCCAGTTCACGCTCGACGACTTCCTCGAACAGATGCAGCAACTCAAGAAGATGGGCTCGATCGGCAATCTGGTGGGGATGATGCCCGGCATGCCCAAGGAGTTGAAGGGCGCCAACATCGACGATGACGATCTCAAGCCGATCGAGGCGATCATCACGTCGATGACGCCCGAAGAGCGGACCTTCCCCACCATCATCCAGGGCACTCGGCGTTCCCGCATTGCTGCCGGTTCGGGGACGACGGTTGCCGACGTCAACCGACTCGTC
>JASJHI010000204.1:0-3055 GCA_033791105.1 Acidimicrobiia bacterium
CCTTCAGAAACCGCATCCGCCGATGTGGATGGCCTGCACGAACCGCGACACGATCCGGGTCGCGGCCAGCCTGGGCCTCGGCGCGCTGGCGTTCTCGTTCGTCGATGCAGAAGAAGCGAGTGCCTGGAGCCAGATCTACTACGACATCATCAAGAGCGAGGAATGTGTGCCGCTCGGTCACTCGGTCAACGCGAACCTCGCGCTGGTGACCGGTTTCTCGCTACACGAGGATCGCACCGAGGCCATCCTCCGTGGCCAGGAGGGTTTCGAGTTCTTCGGGTACGCGCTCAACGCACTGGTCGCCCACGATCAAGTGCCCGGAAGGACCAACCTGTGGGGCGAGTTCCAGGAGCGGCGCGGTCCGGATCGCACGGCGCGTCGCATCGCCGACGCGGAGGCTGCCGGCGATACCTATGCCAGCTGCATCGGAACGCCCGACGATGCCCGCCGCCACCTCGCAGAACTCTCGGACGCCGGAGTGGACCAGGTGATCTTCATCCAGCAGGCCGGACGCAACGAGCATGAACACATCTGCTCTTCGCTCGAGCTGTTCGCCGCCGAGCTGATGCCCCACTTCGCAGCCGGACGAGCCGAGCGAGATGCCGCGAAGGCGGCCGAACTTGCCCCCTATGTCGAGGCCGCGCTGGCGCGCAAGCAGAAGATGCAACCGCTGGCCGATGACGAGATTCCGGTCGTGCGAGCCTCGGTAAAGAAGGCGCAGACATCGGGTTCGCTCGCCTGACGGCGCGGTCGATCGGGTCAGGCCGCGCCGTCGGTGAACAGTCGCCCGATTACTCGCTGATAGAGCCCCGGCGGGAGCCGTGCGGCGAAGTCGAAGATGCGCGCATCGGGGCCGACCATCGCGCGGCGTCTGTTCTTCTCGACCGCCCTGAGAATCACCGCTGCCGCCTGGTCCGGCGTCGTGCGTGCGGCCTTCTCGAACTTCGCGGCTTCGGTCTCGACATCCGCCTCGGGGTCCTCGATGCGAGCGTTGCGCAGGATGTTGGTCTTGATGCCACCGGGGTGAATCGTGGTCGCCGTGACGCCGCAATTCTCCTGATCGAGTTCGATACGGAGTGCCTCGGTGAAGCCGCGGACACCGAAATTCTCCGCGGTGCGGTCAGCCCACACCTCGACGGCCGTTCGGTCAGCGACGTCCACCGCTGATCCGGTCGCCGGTCAGCTGCCGTAGGTGTCCACGCCGACGGCGTGGGTTGTCCGGTAGAGCTCGAGTACCTCGCCCGGCTGGGCATGTCGTCCGGTGGCGTGCTTGGAATACAGCAGCTCCCCGTCGACCTCGACGTCGAAAACTCCCTTGCTACCGGTGACGAAGGTGAGTTCGTCGATCACATGCTGATAGTCGCCGAGGATGTCGGCGGCCGCGCTCACGGCGCGTTCGGAATAGTTTCAAGGAACGCAGTACGTGATGCGGATGCGGTGTCCTGCCATGTCGCGCATCGTAGCGATCTGTTCTCGACCGCGGACCGTCCGATCAGCTCGGCGCCAGTTCGATCTCGACCGTTGCGCCGCCCCACCCGTTCGTGAGGTCTCGAGCCTCCACCGTGACACGGTCGATACCGATGGGCACGGCGATCCCGGTGAGTGACCGGGTGAACGGTTGCTCACCGGCGTGGTCATGGGCGAGTTCGCGCACCCCGAGCACGGTTCCATCGGGTGCGACCACGCGCCAGGCGTCGGCGTAGCGCTGTGCTGTGTCGTAGGGCGACGAGACCGTGGCCGAGAACGTCCAGTCGTCACCCACCCGTGCCGCCTCGGCGCGAATCACGTCGGGATATCGCTGGTCGTCGCCGACTTCGCCAGGCGACGTGGGCGACGCGACCGCGGTCACCGTGACACCGACGCTCGAGGATCCCTCGTCCGCGTCGGTTCCCTGATCCTCGGAGCACGCTACGAACAGCCCCACGAGCGCGCACGCAGCTGCGGCCGATCTCCTCACGTCCGCGACCGTATCTGCGGCGATCGGCGTGACCCCCTCAGGTGCCCGCTTCCAGTTCTTCGGGAGACAGATCTCGGGGCCCCGCGAAGGGCAGCTCGACGAGGTTCTCGCCGGCGGATGCATGTGCCGCGCACACGACCTCGAGCACGTCGCGCCCGAACTCCGCCGGCAGCATCGGCGAACGATCCGCACCGATGTCGCTCCAGAGCTGCTGGAGCTGTGGGCGGAACCCGAACGACACGGCCGGGTCGGTTCCGGCCTGCGCCGCGAGAGGGAGTGGCGTGCCATTCCGCTCGAGTGTCGGGACCGGGAGCAGGTCGACGCGCAGCACCTCGGAGGCGCTCGCGACCTGGAGGTCCCAGGCTGGGCCCGAAGGCGGTCCGAACGAGGCGTGCACACGGATGGCGTCACCGGAGGCGAAATGCATCGCGATCTCCGTGATGGGCCCGCTCGACGTACGTCGCGTACCGGCGACGCCGGTCGGATGTCCTCGCCCGGTGAGGCGTGCTGCCAGCAGGGTCGCGGCGATTCCGTGCACGCCATGGTGAAGGAGCGGCGAGCGTGGAAGGACCGGACCGCGAGGTGGTGGTTGCACCACCTTCGAGGAGACGTGATTCACACCCCCCGACATCGTCGGCAGGCGGGAGAAGAGTTCCTCGACGACGGGCGCTGCACAGAACGCATCCCCATACAGCACCCGCCGGCCGCGTGTGCCCGCCGCTCCGGCGAACGCCACGATCGCGTCCGCGTCCGCGAGGGTGCCGGCCAGTGGCGGGGCGATCAGGAGATGGGGGCCCGCATCGAGCACGGAGCCGATCTCGCTCACCGGAGCGAGTCGGGTCAAGATGACGATGTCGGCGCGACGCGAGGCGCCGAGCTGCTCCGCGGTGAGCGTCGCGGCGCCGAGCTCCCGAGCCAGCCCCAAAGCGTGTTCGTCGCCGGCCCCCGTCACCGACGCGTCGAGCACGACAAAGGGGACGTTCCACCCGAGAGACCGACACGCCGCCGCGTGGGCCGCCGCCGGCCCGCCGGTGCCCCACAGCGCGACGGTAGGTGGGCGCACCGTCGCTCAAGTCCCCGCGAGACGGGCAACCACAG
>JASJHI010000205.1:0-2922 GCA_033791105.1 Acidimicrobiia bacterium
CTGCAGGTCGACATCGACTCCCAGCTGATCGTCGGTGTCGAGTCGGGAATGGTCAGCCTGGCCAACGGTTGCGTCTGTTGTGAGGTGCGTGACGATCTCATCGGCGCGATCGACTTCGTGCTCGCGCAGGACAGCGACGTCGATGCGATCGTGTTGGAGGCCAGCGGGGTGGCGCAGCCAGCAGGCATCGCCCGCACGTTCACGGCAGCCGAGTACCGCAATCGGCTCCGGCTCGACGGCATCGTCGCTGTCGTCGACGGCGAGCAACTACCGAGCCAGGTCGAGGATCCTGCGACGAGAGACCTCGTGTACGGCCAGATCGGGTTTTCCGACCTGGTCGTACTCAACAAGATCGACCTCGCGGACCGTTCGCGACTCGCCGAGGTCCGCAACTTCGTGCTCGACCGACTGCCGGGCGTCCGAATCCTCGAGACCACGTACACCGCCGTGCCATACGAGATCCTCATCGGATTCGGCCCACCGGAGTCGAACCGCGACGACCGGTCGGATGCTCTCGACTCCGGTCATCACCACGACGGCCACGGGTTCACGAGCTGGGTCTACCGTCGCGCCGGTTCTTTCGACATCGACGCCCTGAAGCTGGCGATCACCCGACTTCCCCGCTCCGTATACCGCATCAAAGGGTTCGTCCGAGCGTCCGACGAGCCGGATCACCGTCACCTGCTCCAGGCGGTCGGTATGCGTGGTGACGTGCAGCCGTACGACGAATGGGGAGACCGCGATCCGGCCACGGAACTGGTGGTCATCGCCAACGCGGAATGCGACGACCGGCCGACAGTGGAGCACCTGCTCGACGAGTGCCGGGCCTGAGGTCTCGGAGAGACCCGACCTCGCTGCTCCGCCCGGGTCTGCACGCGGGCGCCGTGCAGGTCCAGCAGCGTTGGCGAAGTCCATTCGGTGTCGCCGAGTCGGACCCGAGTAGAAAGGACCGCTGATGCGACATCCTGGGATTGGGCGCGTTGCCGCCCTCTTCGTCTCGTTGGCCGTCGTTGCCGCCGCGTGCAGCTCGGATGATTCCGACGACACCGGCGACTCCGCAGCGGCGACGGCTGCGACCGAGACCGAAGCGCCGCCGGACACCACCGCGCCGCTGGAGACCGAAGCTCCGACCGAGACCGAGGCGCCGCTGGAGACCGAGGCACCGCCTGAGGCGCTCGACGTCCGGACGATCGTCGAACTGCTGGCGTCAGACGAGATGAACGGGCGCGACAACCAAACCCCCGGCTCGGCCTTGGCCCGAGATCTCCTCGTGTCTGAACTGGCGGCCATCGCCCAGCCGGCGTACCCGGACTCGCCTGACGGCTACCTGCAGACCTACGACGTCGGGACGAACATCATCGGCGTGATTCCCGGCGGTGAACTGGCCGACGAATACGTTGTGATCGGCGCGCACTACGACCACCACGGCAACGACTGCAGGGGGGTCGGCCCCGACGACGACATCTGCAATGGGGCAGGCGACAATGCCGCCGGAGTCGGCCTGGTGATGGATGTCGCCCGCTCGATCGTCGCAGAGGGCGCACCGCGGCGGTCCGTCATCGTTGCCTTCTGGGACGGTGAGGAGGACGGCCTCATCGGCGCCACGGCGTATCTCGCCGATCCGCTGGTGCCGCTGGACCAGACGGTGGCCTACCTCAACTGGGACATCCAGGGAGTCAACCCGATGCCGTCGCTGAAGAACATGACGGTTCTTGTCGGCGCCGAGACCGGTGGCCCGGCTCTCGCCGAGGCCGCCGCGCTGGCGACCGAAGCGTCAACTCTCGACACCGTCATGTTGAGTCTCCTGTTCGGCCAGGGTCGCAGCGACCACGCCGTCTTCGCCGGCAGTGGTGTTCCCGTGGTGTTCTTCACGGACGGCACCAGCGGCTGTTACCACACCGTGAACGACGATGTCGATGTCCTCGACTTCAGCAAGCTCGACCAGCAGATCCTCACCGCCACGGCACTCACCACTGACATCATCGCCACCGATGACGTCCCGGTGTTCGACGCGGACGCGTCCACATCGACGTATGCAGACGCTTCTGCGATGCTGCGGATCGCCGAAGCGGCGGAATCGGACTTCGACCTGTTCGACGATGAGACGAGGGCGACGATCGAGCAGTTCCTCGTCGATCTGGAGGCGATCGTCGAGGCCGGACCGGATGCGTTCGACGAGACCGCGAACGCGATCATGCTCGGCGGGTCGGTCCAGCTCGTGGCCTCGATCGCCGACCTTCCATGCGACGCCTACACCTCATAGCGAGCCAACGGCGGACTCGACTCGCAGAGCACACACCCGGAGAATCGAACCTCGAACCAGCTCGGAAGCACGCGAGGCTGGTCGGATGCAGTCAACCCCCACCGCTCGGTGGCGCGCGCTCGGCGCGCTGCTGCGCCCTGACGCGCGACGGTGGCTGGCCCTCGGCGCGCTGGTGGCGGGTGGTGCCGCGCTCGCTCTGACGGGTCCGCTGATCGTCCGCGAGGTCGTCGACCGGGCGACAGCGGGCACCACGAGCGGGGAGATCACCGAATTGGCGATCGCATTCCTCGTCGTCGCACTCCTTACACAGCTGTTGGCCGTGATCGTGGTGCAGTTCGCGACCGTGTCGGCGTGGCGCACCACCAACGGCCTGCGACTCCAACTGACCGATCACGTGCTCGGCCTCGATCACGAGTTCCACCGCAAGCACACCCCCGGCGAACTGATCCAGCGTGTCGACGGAGACGTCACCGCCGTGTCCGACTTCCTCAGCCTCGTGGTGCCGCGGGCTCTCGGCGCAGCGTTGCTGGTGACGGGGATGGTGGGTGTGCTGGCGTTCCTCGACTGGCGGCTGGCGATCGGCATGGCCGTCTACGTTGCGATCACGGTGGCGATCGTCGTCCGCAGCCGTCACCGCGCCGTCGGCGAGGCCTCCGAGG
>JASJHI010000206.1:0-5786 GCA_033791105.1 Acidimicrobiia bacterium
CTCGCTCGGGGCATCCCGGTCTGGTGTGGCGGCATGCTCGAGACCGGGATCGGCCGGGCGGCCAATGCTGCCCTCGCCGCACTCCCGGGGTTCACGCTTCCCGGCGACATCAGTGCGTCGGAACGGTTCTACGCCCGCGACATCGTCACCGATCCGATCGTCGTGCAGGACGGACATGTCACCGTGCCGACCGGCGCGGGGCTCGGCTTCGAGATCGATCATCGCCTGCTCGACGACGTCACCACACACATCGAACTGCACGACGCCGGCTGACCGTCCGTACCCGCGACCTCGCTATCGTCGGCGGCACTATGACACATGTGTTCCTGAGCGATGACTGGTTCGAGGCCGTACAGACCGTTCGCGAGAAGTACGCGGACCAGAGTCCGGAAATCTCCGCGGTCATCCGGATCAACCAGGTCGTCACCGATGTCCCTTTCGGTGACGGGGAGGTGCGGAGCTACATCGACACCTCAGCGGGAACGATGAAGATGGAGCAGGGCGAACTCGACGAGCCCGACACGACGATCACAACTGACTACGACACCGCGCGCGCACTGTTCGTCGAGCAGGACCAGGCTGCGGTGATGCAGGCATTCGTCGGTGGCAAGATCACCGTTCAGGGCGACATGATGAAACTGATGGCGATGCAGACCGCAGTTCCCGACACCGAGGTCACCGACGCCATCGCCGACGAAATCGCCGCCCTCACCGAGTAGGTCGGTGCGCCCGCGTCAACCCTGATCGGCGAGCGGCGCCAGCGCGGCGGCGAGTTCCTCCACCGTCCAGCGCTCGGGGCGTTCGACCGTCTCGGCCATCTCCCAGGAGCGGACCCGCTTGACGACGCCACCCTGGACGAAGAAGGTCTCACCGGTGAAGGCGCAGTCGGCAGACGCGAGGTATGCGACGAGCGGCGAAACGTTGGCCGGATCCCACACGTCGAACGAGCCCTCCTGCGCCGTCATGATGTCCTCGAGTCCCGGTGTCGCAAGCGTCAACCGGGTGCGCGCGCCGGGCGCGATGCAGTTGCTCAGCACGTCGTACCGCGACAGCTCTTTCGCCGCGATCTGGCTGAACGTTGCGATCCCGGACTTCGCTGCGCCGTAGTTCGACTGGCCGGGATTCGAGAGCAGTCCCGAGGTGCTCGACGTGTGGACGAGGTTGCGCCGCTTGCCGCGACCCGCCTTGTACTCCTCGCGCCAGTAGGCAGCCGCCCAGCGGCTCGGCGCGAAGTGACCCTTGAGATGCACCGCGATGACCGCATCCCACTCTTGCTCGGTCATGTTGACCAGTACCCGGTCGCGGAGGATGCCGGCATTGTTGACGAGCACGTCGAGGTCGCCGTACGTCCCGACCGCGGCGTTGATCAACCGTTGCGCACCCTCCCAGTCGGCGATGTCGTCGCCGTTTGCGATGGCCTCGCCACCCATCGCGCGGACTTCGGCGGCGACCTCGTCGGCCGGGACCGTGTCGGTGCCGGTGCCGTCATTTCCTCCGCCGAGGTCGTTGATGACCAAGCGGACACCCTCGCTCGCGAACAGCAGCGCATGCTCCCGGCCGAGGCCACGACCGGCGCCGGTGATGATCGCAACGCGTCCGTCGAGCGTCATTTGCATTCCTTTCGGCCTGGTGGCCGACGGAGGAGTCGGCGCGGGCCAGACCGTAGCGATTGAGCCGACGGCGCGGCGATTCGACTCGGTCTCGCCTCAGAGCGAGATCATGTCGACTGCGGTGCCGCGACGGAAGATCTCGCCGGGCGAAACCGGGTTGCCGGCGATGCTGACCGACTGAATCGTGCCCTCGGTCGTGCCGAGAACTTGGCCGATCGTGAACCCCGACTCGATGAGCAACGGCTCACCTTCGGCGTACGGCATGCCGACCACGTCCGGGAACGCCACGACATCGGGTCCCTTCGACACGGTGACGGTGACCGTGGACTCGCGTTCGACGACGGACTCGGGAGCGGGCGCCTGCGACACGATGCGACCCGGCTCGAACTCGTCGCTGAACACGTCCGCGGTGCGCGCGATGAGCAGTCGACGCGATGCCAGCTCGGTCTCAGCCTCCTCGAAGGTGAGATTGACCAGCGACGGCACCGACCGCGGCTCGGGGCCCATCGAGGGGGTCAGGACGACCACCGTGCCCGGGAGAACCTCACCGCCGGCTCGCAGTGATGCGTTGTTCTGCACCTGCCAGGAGACGACATGGTTCGGTGGAATCTCCTCGTGGAATTCTGCGGGCGCCACGATCCAGTCGAGTTCGAGCGCCTCCAACTCGGCCTGCGCCTCGGTGAGCGGCAGTCCGTCGAGCTCTGGAAGCGTACGCAGCAGCGGGCCGTCGCTGATCACGAACGTGATCGACTCGCCTTCGTCGAGCATCACACCCGCGACGGGCGTGGTGGCGATGACATCGCCGATCCCGCGCTGCACGTCGCTGCGCTCGTGCGCGGTGACGATGTCCCAGCCGTTGCCGGCGACCTCGTTACGCGCCACGGCCTCGGGCACGCCGACGAGATCGGGCACCTCGAACGACTTCGTGCGGAGCAGCAGGTAGCCGGCGTACGACACAGCGGCGATCCCGATCAGCACCAGCAGCAGGATCAGGAGCACCTTCGGCCAACGCGGCCGGCGTTGCTCTTCGTCGTACAGCACACTCCCGCTGTCGTCCTCGTCGGCAACCTCGGCGCCATAGGGGAACGGCGCCACGGCCGGGATCGTCGTCGTCGCCGCGCCGGCGGGTGTTGCCTCGAGCGGCATCTGCTCGGTGTCGGTTCGGCCGGGCGGCGGATCGTCCATCACGATCAGCGGCTCCTCGACGAACGGGTCGCCGTCGGTGTCGGTCTCCGCGCGCTCGTTCGCGCGCGGCTCGACAGTCGGGGTCCGCGCTGCGGCGGCCACCGCCACGCCTGCCGCGGCCGCAGCCGTCGCGACATGCGACTCGTCCGCCACCGGCTCCGGCTCAGGGGGCGACTCCGTCTCCGGACGTGCGATGCCGCCCGTGGGGTCGGATGGACGGCGCATCTCGGAGGTGTCGAAGAGATCCGCCGCCACGATCGGGATGGGCTCGGGACGCGGGAGCTTGGAGGCGGCGTCGACGAGCGCCCGCCCGAATTCGGTCGCCGAATATCGATCGTCGGCCTCGGGCCGTGCGGCTCGCTCGAGCACCGCCGCCAACGAGCCGAGATCGGCAGAGACCGGCAGCAGCTTGCCCACGCGGGCGGTGAGTGTGGCCGTGGTCGAGTCGGCGGCGAACGGCACCGCGCCGGTCACCGACTCGACGAGACAGAGTGACAGCGCGTAGATGTCGGTGGTCGAGTCGATGGGCATGCCGAGCGCTTGCTCGGGCGATGCGTATCGCGCCACATGAGTCGAGACGTGCGCGGGATCTCTCCAGGCGCGGGCGCCGAGCAGCCGGGCCATCCCGAAATCGACGATCCGCAGGCGACGATCGTCGCCGAACACGAGCTTGGAGGGAGTGATCTCGCTGTGGATCACGCCGCGCTGATGCGCAGCGTCGAGTGCACGGCACGCCTCGAGACCGACGACGAGGGCCTGCGACGGCTCGAGCAGGCGGCCGCGGTCGCCGAGGTCGCGGAGGCTGCCGCCGCTGAGGTACTCGACCACCCAATACACGGTCGGCGTGCCGTCGAGATCGACCGAACCCCAGTGCACAACCGTTGCGACATTTGGGTGGGTGATCGCCGCAGACACTGTTGCGACGCGTTCGAACTCGTCGCGGAACTCGGCATCGGCGGCCAGTTCGGGCTGCACGATCTTGACCGTCACCGGGAGCGACGTCTCGTCGTCGAAGGCATCCGCGATGACGGTGTTCGCGCCGACGGAGATCACGTTGGCGATGCGGAACCTGTCGGCGAGTACCCGACCCTCGAGCGCGGCGAAGCGGCGCTCGGGCCGATCGGATGCGGGGCCGGATGTCTCGGTGTCCACCAGGCGGAGACGCTATCGGCTGGCCAGGCGCTGTTGACCGCAGGCCAGGGCCCGGCATGATGGTGTCGTGATCCTCTCGTGACGACCGAGACCGCCGCCGAGACCGCCGCCGAGAACGGCGCCGAACTCGCGCCTGCGGTGCGACGGAGCCCCTTTCGTTGGCGGCGCCCCGACTGGGGCCTGCTGATCGCCAGCCTCGTCATCGCGGGCGGCGTGGCCCTCATCGTCTGGGGTTTCGTCACCGCGAACACCGGGGACGATGGGATCGATCGACCTGCCCCGATCGAGGACGTTTCACCCGTCGAGAACGCGGTCCAAGTGCTGCAGCAGGAACAGATCCGCGTCGATCTCGAATTCGGCTACGAAGCGATTCTCGTGGTCGACGGTGAAGAACTGCCCACCACCGCACTCACTGCGATCGAGTCCGAGCCAGGCGCCCAGGTCGTGTTGCCACCGACGGCGATCTTCGATGCCGCCAACGGCGTGATCGCGTTCATCCCGGCCGAGGGGGCACTGGTCGAGTCGTTCTCCGAGGGTCGCCACGACGCACAGGTGATCTACTGGAAATCCGAGGACGGCCGCGAGACTGCCCGCCGCTACCAGTGGAGCTTCACGGTCGTCTGACGCTCAGGCTGGTGGGAGCTCGCCCGTCGCCAGCAGGTGCTCGAAGCCGTCCTCGTCGAGCACGGGCACATCGAATGACTCGGCCTTGGTGATTTTCGCTGCTCCGGGATTGTCGCCGGCGACGAGCGCGAGCGTCTTCTTGCTGACGCTTCCCGGGCTCTTGCCACCACGCTCGACGATTGCCGCGGCCGCTTCGTCGCGGGTGTAGCCGGCGAGTGTGCCGCTCACGACGACCGCCATCCCCCCGAGCGTCTGATCCACGGTGGGCTCGGACTCGACCGCAGCATCGGGGTCCCCGAACTCGACATCTGCGGCGCGCAACCGCTCGATGAACGAGCGGTTCGGGGATTGCTCGAACCACTCGACGATCGTGCGTGCGATGACCTCGCCGACACCGTCGACCGCGGCGAGTTCCACGATGGTGCGCTCGGCGATCACGTCGAGCGCACCGAACTCAGCGGTGAGCGCCACGGACGCGGCGGGACCGAGGTGCCGGATTCCGAGTCCGGTGAGGAGCTTCGGGAGCGGGCGACGCTTCGATTCCTCGATCGCGGCGACGAGATTCGCCGCACTGGTTGTACCGATGCGATCGAGTTCGACCAGCTGGTCGACCGTGAGCGAGTACAGATCAGCCGAGTCGTGAACCAGCTCGGCGGCGGTGAGCTTTTCCACCATCTGCTCGCCGAGGCCCTCGATGTCCATCGCGCCCCGCGAACCGAAGTAGGCGATCTTCTGATCGCGTTGCGCAGGGCAGTCGCTCGCCACGCAGCGGGTATCGGCCTCACCCTCGGGGCGGACGAGCGGATTGCCGCACGCTGGGCAGTCGGTCGGGAAGATCCACGGCTCGCTGTCGGCCGGACGCAGCGACAGCACGGGTCCGAGCACCTCGGGAATCACATCGCCCGCCTTGCGCACGGTGACCGTGTCTCCCGGACGGACGTCCTTGACCGCGACCTGGTCCTGGTTGTGCAAGGTCGCCACGCCGACGGTGGAGCCACCGACGAACACCGGCTCGAGTACAGCGAACGGAGTCGCCCGCCCGGTCCGACCCACCGACACTTGGATGTCGTGCAGCAGTGTCGTCCGCTCCTCGGGCGGGAACTTGTACGCGATCGCCCAGCGCGGCGCCCGCGAGGTGAACCCGAGGCGATCGCGCTGTGACTCGTCGTCGACTTTGACGACGACACCGTCGATCTCGTAGTCGAGGTCGTGGCG
>JASJHI010000207.1:0-6043 GCA_033791105.1 Acidimicrobiia bacterium
ACGCTCACGATGATGTTCGAGGGTGTGATGCATCACGTCGACTCGACCGGCTTTCGAGAGACGCTGCCGAGCGGGTCGACGCAGAACATGCGTGCCGGGAGTGGCATCCGACATGGGGGCGACATGGCGGCCGACCCCGCGAGCAACGTCTTCCACGAGGTACAGCTCTGGGTGACGACGCCGTCCGTGCACAAAATGGATGCGCCGTCGATCAATACAGCACAGCCCGGCGAGATGCCGATCATCGACCGGGGCGACCATCGCATCGAGATCGTGACCGGCAACGTTGACGGTGTGACGAGCCCGCTCACCACGACGCAGCCGACCCGTGTGCTCCACGTGACCGCCGAGGGCGGCGCGCGGATCGAGGTCGACGCAATCGACAGCGCCTGGAACGCGCTGATCTACGTGCTGCGCGGTTCGATCGTGGTCGGCGGGCGCACGCTCGAGAAGTTCACTATGGTCGCGTACGACCACGACGGTGACACGGTCGCCGCAACGGCCGGTGATGCCGGCGTCGAGTTGTTGGTGCTGACGGGGCTTCCGACGGGTGAACCCATCGCCATGGGTGGGCCGTGGGTGATGAACACGCGCGACGAGTTGGCGCAGGCGGACGAGGACTTCCGGGCCGGCAAATTCTGACCGCGGATCGCTGACCCAGGCGCTGGATCGACGCGCTCAGCGAAGGATGATGTAGCCGTCGATTTCGGTGAGGCGATCGGAGGACGGCGCGGTCGGCAGTGCGTGGCCGAGTTGGTCGCGTCGCACCTCACCGATCCAAGTGCTGTGTTGGTATTCGTGGTTGACGATCGCCGTCAGCATTGTCCTCGCCACGTGGCGCAACTGTGCAGGAGCGCCGACACGACCCTCGTCGATCTCACCGATCCCGACTCGGACCGCGTCTGCAACCGCGTACCGGTACCGACGCAGCCTGTCCAACCCGGGGAGGTCACCGCGCTCTCGTTCGGGCGTCGCGCTGTCCATCAGCCGATCGAGGTCGGGGTCGGGAGATTGCTGCGCCGCGGTGAGATTCCGGAGCATGTAGTGCGCGACCGCGGCTTGGTGGCCGAGGTGCCACCCGATCGCGCTCGACTCTGGCACCGGTCTCCAGCCAACCTCGGCTTCGTCGAGATCGAGCCACAGCTCGTCGGTGTGCATCAACGCACGGTCGTATTCGGCGAGCAGCGCACGCAGTGACGGTGTCTCGTTCATCGGGATGCGGCGAAGTCGTCGAGTTGGCCTGCGATCTCTGTACGAACCGCGCCTGGCGCGAATGATGCATCGAGCGCATCCCGCTGCATCAGGACGTGCTGGTCAGCGTCGATGCCGAAGAGGTCGGAGCCGTGCCCGAGCTCGGTACTCAGGTCGGTGGCGAACCAGCCTGGATCGTCGGTGTTGATGCAGAGACGTACGCCAGCGGCAAGCAGCGCGGGGAGCGGGTGTTCGTCGAGGCTCGGCACCACGCCGAGGAGCGCGTTGCTCGTCGGGCAGACCTCGAGGAAGATGCCCTGGTCGACGATCTGGCGGATGAGATCAGGATCGTCCAGAGCCGAAATGCCGTGCCCGACGCGGGTGGCGCCGAGGTCGTCGATCGCGGAGCGGACGCTTTCGGGTCCAGCCGTCTCGCCGGCATGCGGCACCGCGCCGAGCCCGAGTGCTCGCGCGCGTTCGAAATGCGGCGCGTACGGGCCCGGTGGATAACCACGCTCGAGGCCGGCCAGTCCGAGCGCGGCGGTCCCGTCAGGTGCCATCGTTTCGACGAAGTCGATGGTGGTCGTCAACTCGACAGGCTCGAGATCGCGAGGGATGTCGAAGACCCAGCCGATCTCGACGCCGAGCGCGGCCGCGCGCCGGCGACCGTCGTCGAGACCTGCGCGGTATTCCTCCTGGGACATGCCGCCACGGAAGTGGGTGAACGCTGTCGTGGTGATCTCGGCGTAGCGGACGTTTTGCCGAGCGAGGTCGGCCGCGAGGTTCTCGGCCGTCTCGGCGAGGTCGCCGGCCGACCGCAAGAGCGACAGTCCGAAGAGGTACTGCCGCACGAAGTCGGGAAAGTCGACGAACGAGAACACTTCCGGTACACCTCCTGGCCAGATCGCGGCGGCGTCGGCGTGGTGGCGCTCGATGAGCGACCGAACTGTCGACGGCGACATCGAACCCTCGAGGTGGAGATGCAGTTCGACCTTCGGCATCGCGTGCAATCTGTCGGTGGAGCTCACGAGATCATCTTGGCCCAACGCGCAGGATGATGCCGACGTCAACGCGGCCGACGGATGGCGAGTTGATGATCTTCGGCCGCATGACGTCTTTCGACCGGCGAGCCCCGCGAAGATCACCCATGGCCTGGATCCGAACAGAACGCGAGGACGAGTGGACAGGGAGCCTGTCCGAACTCCGGCCCGACGTGGTCGACGCCGATCACGACCGAGTCGACAACATTCTGCAGATCCACTCGCTCACCCCGCGCGCGATGGCCGCGCACTCGGCGCTGTACCGGTCGGCGATGGCCGGCACCCGCACGTTGCGCAAGGTCGAACGCGAATTGATCGCTCTCGTCGTCAGCGACGTCAACGACTGCCACTATTGAATCGTCCATCATCGGCGCGGTCTGCGCCGTCTACTCCGAGACGATGATCTGCTCGGAGCGATCGAACGCGACTGGCGGACGGCCGACCTCTCGTCGAAACGTGTGGTGATGTTGTCGTACGCGGAGAAGCTCACCCTGCGGCCGGCCGGGATGGTCGAAGACGATGTGTTCGCGCTGCGCAACGAAGGGTTCTCCGACCGCGATGTGCTCGACATCTGCGAGGTGGTCGGCTACTACGCCTACGTCAACAGGATCGCCGACGGTCTCGGCGTCCCGACCGAGTCGTGGCTGCCCGAGTGATGGTTCGTCCGGCGCACCTCGTCGTCGCGTCAATCCTCGTGGTCACCGCCGCCTGCAGCGCGGATGACTCCGTCGAATCCGACGCGACAGCGTCGGCCCCGCCGTCAGGCGTTTCCGCGCCAGCGGCAACCGAGACCCTGACACCCGCGACAACCGCGACCACGACAACTGGAGACACCGCCGCCCCGGCGACATCGGCCGCGACCACGTCGACCGAGCGATCGACCCCGCCCGTCCAGCCGTCTTCGTCGATCGCCAAGACCGCCGACGCCGTGCCCGGCGACGACGTGCCCACGATGATCGAGGTGCTCGCCTCCGATGCCATGGCAGGCCGCGACAACCTCACACCGGGATCCGAACTTGCTCGCAACTACATCGTCGGCCAACTCGAGCGATTCGCCGAGCCCGGCTACCTGCGGACGGCGGGCGCCGAAACGTTCCTTCAGACCTTCGATCTCGGCACGAACGTCATCGCCTGGCTTCCCGGAGGTGATCTCCCGGATGAATACGTGATGATCGGCGGCCACTACGACCATGTCGGCAGCAACTGTCGCGAGGTGAGCACTGCCGACGCGATCTGTAACGGCGCAACCGACAATGCAGCGGGCGTCGCTGCGGCGATCGAGGTCGCTCGGTCGATCCTTGCCGAGGGTGTTCCGCGCCGATCCGTGATCATCGCCCTGTGGGACGCCGAGGAGGACGGGCTGCTGGGCTCCCGCCACTACGTAAACGACCCGGCGTTCCCACTCGAACAGCTCGTTGCCTACATCAATCTCGACATTCAGGGCAGCGACCTCGTGCCGTCACTTGCGAACACGACCATCGCCATCGGCGCCGAGACCGGTGGGCCGCAGCTCGTCGATGCGGTCGGCGCGTCCGCCGAGGTCTCGACGCTCGACACGCTGATGCTGAGTCTGGAATTCGGGCAGGGTCGCAGTGACCACGCAGCGTTCGTCGCCGCCGGGGTGCCCTCGGTGTTTCTCACCGACGGGCCGAACGGCTGCTATCACACGGTCGTCGACGTCGCCGCAGGGGTCCGCCTCGACAAGCTCGACCAGCAGATCGCGTCCGCTACCGCGCTGGTTCGGACGTTGGCGAGCGACGATGAAATCCCCGTCCTGCAGCCGGCACCGGAGAAGATCACGTTCGGCGACGCGGTGCAACTGCACGCGCTCGCAGTTGCGGCGGAACCGGATCTGGCACTCCTCGGTGCTCCCGGACGGGCCGCTATCGAGCGTTACATCGTCGACCTCGGTGCGATCGTCGAGGAGGGGGCCGCCTCGTTCGACGACTCGGCTCGCACCCTGCTGCTCGGCGGGGCAGCGACGCTCCTCACCGCCTTCACCGAGTCGGAGTGCGGACTCTCCACCGCTTCGGAAATCTCGTGATGGCGACGGAGACCGAGGGATCACCTACCGTCCGTTCATGACCAGGGGGACCCACGAGGCGCTCGCCGACGCGCGCAACGCCGACGTGCAGATCTACATCAACGGTGAATTCTTCCATCGCAGCGAGGCGAAGATCTCGGTGTTCGACAGCGGCTTCCTTGTCGGCGACGGGATCTGGGAGGGGATTCGTCTGCACCACGGTCGGTTCGCGTTCCTCGATCGTCACCTCGATCGGCTCGAGGCGGGTGCGAAGGCGATCGCGCTCGAGATCGACGGACACGCCGAGATCGTGAACTCGCTCCACTCGGTGGTCGAGCAGAACCGGATGGACAACGACGTCCACGTCCGCCTGATGATCACCCGCGGCGACAAGAAGACTCCGTCACAGCATCCATCCAACGTTGTCGGCGGCCCGAACGTGGTCATCATCGCCGAACACAAGGTCGTCGACCCGGAGATCGCCCGCCAGGGCATCTCGTTGTTCACGGCCACGGTGCGCCGTCCATCACCCGACATGCTCGACCAGACGCTCAACTGCCACTCGAAACTGCATGAAGTGATTGCGCTGATCCAGGCGGTCGGTGCGGGGGCAGACGAGGCCCTGATGCTCGACCCGCACGGGATGGTCGCGACGTGCAACGCCACCAACTTCTTCATCGTCCGCGCTGGGGAGGTGTGGACATCGACGGGCCTGTACAACCTGCCGGGCATCACCCGAGCAGTGGTGCTCGAGAGTGCTCGGGCCGCCGGCATCGGAGCCTTTGAGAAGGATTTCTCGTTGACCGACGTCTACTCGGCCGACGAGGTCTTCGTGACCGGCACGTTCGGAGGCCTCACACCCGTGCGCGAGGTCGACGGCCGGACGATCGGGGACGGGGCGAGCATGGGCCCGATGACCGCGCACCTGTCCGCTCTCTATCGCGCTGCTGTCGATGCCGACATCAAAGGTCAAGCGTGACGCTACGAATCAACATGTGGTCGAGTCCGCGGAATCTGTCGACGGCGATGATGTATTCCTGGCGGCAGCGTGCGGACACGACCGTTGTCGACGAGCCGATCTACGCCCACTACCTCCGGGTGACCGGTCGCCATCATCCCGGTGACCGCGACGTGCTCGCCGCACAAGACCCCGACGGCGAGGCGGTTGTGCAGAACGTTCTGCTCGGCGAGTACGACACCCCGGTCGTGTTCTTCAAGCAGATGGCGAAGCATCTCGTCGACCTCGACCGCTCGTTCCTCCCGGGATGCCGCAACATCCTGCTGACACGGGAACCCCACGACATGCTCACATCACTGCAGGTTCAGCTCCCGGACGCGACGCTGGATGACACCGGCTTCCCCGAGCTCGTCGAGATCCTCGACACATTGCTGGCGGCGGGGGAGGAGCCGATCGTCGTCGATACGAAGTTGCTGCTCATCGATCCGCGGTCGGTATTGGTCGAGCTGTGTGCACGACTCGGACTCGAGTTCGACGACGCAATGTTGTCGTGGCCGGCGGGGCCGAAGCCCGAGGACGGCGCCTGGGCGCCGCACTGGTACGAGGGCGTCCACCGCTCGACCGGCTGGCAGCCGTACGGCACAAAGGATGTCGTCCTCATCGAGTCGCTGTTACCTGTGCTCGAACAGGCGCAGCCTCTGTATGCGCGGCTCATGCCGTACCGGATCGGCCTCCCCGCGGGCCGGGTCGACCGTCGGTGACATCGACGAAGGTTCGCGACCCGGGGGCCGGAGGGTCTGTGCGCTACCGGCGGCTAGCGATGTCGCGGTG
>JASJHI010000208.1:0-19060 GCA_033791105.1 Acidimicrobiia bacterium
GTGACATCGGCATCGATGTTCAGATCGGCCAGACGCAAACGCACCTCGGCGACCGTCTTGGCCAGGTACACGTCTCGTTCGGGTGTTCGCACTCGGACGAGGTGGTCGAGTTCGGCGAAACGCTTCGGATGGAGCGACGCGAACGAGAGGTCCTCCAACTGCTGCTTGAGCTCCTGCATGCCGAGTCGGTGCGCGAGTGGCGCGTAGATGTCGAGGGTCTCCTGGGCGATGCGTCGCTGTTTGTCGAGCGGCATCGCTGCGATCGTGCGCATGTTGAGGAGGCGGTCGGCCAGCTTGATGACCAGGACCCGCAGGTCCTTCGCCATCGCGACGAGCATTTTGCGCATCGTCGCCGCCTGCTGCTCCTCACGCGAGTCGAATCGGATCCGCTCGAGTTTGGTGACGCCATCGACGATCTCGGCGACCTCGCTGCCGAAGTCCCGTTCGACATCGGCAACCGTGATCTCGGTGTCTTCGACCGCGTCGTGGAGCAGTGCCGCGGTCACCGACACCTCGTCGAGGCCGATCTCAGCGACGATCTGTGCGACCGCGAGCGGGTGATTGATGTAGCTCTCGCCGCTCGACCGCCGCTGCGACCGGTGTGCCTCGGCAGCGACCCGATAGGCCCGGTTGATCGTCGAGATCGGCGCTTTGGGGTGACGGCGGCGGTACGACTGAAGCAGCGGGCTGAGTTCTGTGGCCGACGATGCGATCTGTTCCCGTCGCCAGGGAAGAACGCGGTTGACCGTTCCCATCGTCAGGAGCCAATCACCGGTCGCACACGCATCAGAATTCGAGCAGTGTCTCGACCTTGTGTCCGATGAGGCGCGAGCGACCGCCCAACTCTGTGAGTTCGAGCACGAACCCGAGCCCGATGATGTCACCGCCGAGTGTGCCGATGAGGCGCGCGGTTGCTGCAGCGGTGCCACCGGTTGCGAGGACGTCGTCGATCACCAGGACCTGTTCGCCGGGGTGGATTGCGTCACGGTGGATCTCGAGCTTGTCGGAGCCGTACTCGAGGTCATACTCCTCGCGGACGACAGCCCACGGCAGCTTGCCCGCCTTGCGAACCGGGACGAAGGCCGCACCGAGACGATACGCGACCGCTGCTCCGAAGATGAACCCACGCGACTCGATGCCGACCACTCGGTCGACCGAGTGGTCGTCGAAACGTGCGACGAGATCGTCAACGGTACGGGTGAGTGCACCGCCGTCACCGACGAGCGGCGTGATGTCACGGAAGGTGACACCCGACTCGGGATAGTCCTGGATGTCTCGGATGTAGCTCCGCAGAGGGGCGGCGTCGACTTCCATAGATGGAGGTTATCGCCGCAGCGGTCCCGCGGGCGGGGACTGGTGAGTCCGGGCCTGCGCCACCGGCGCGGGTGTCAGCGCCGCTTCTTCTTGCGGGGACGCGGCGGATGTGTGAGCAGGCGATCGGTCGGCTGCACGACCGCCGAGGTGAGTTCCTCGCTGTCGTGGGTCGTATCGAGCCCGTCGTCGGCGACTTCATCGGCGTCACTTGTCTGCACGCGACCGGTGACACCTGCACCGACGACCGCAGCGCGGAGATCTTCGCCGACGAGACGGCCCCTCCGCGACTCGCGGCGTCCGGTGCCGGACTTGAGCCAGGCGAGCGTCGGTGTGGCGACGAAGATCGACGAGTAGACCCCCGAGATCATGCCGACGAGCAACGCGAGAGCGAACTCCTGCAGCGTCACCGCACCGAGCAGGCCAGAACCGATGAGGAGGAGCGAGATGACCGGCAGGATCGACGAGATGCTCGTGTTGATCGAGCGCATCAGAACTTGGTTCATCGAGACGTTGACGATGTCCTCGTATCGCATGCGGACGCCCGCGTACTTACCTTCGTTCTCCTTCACGCGGTCGAACACGACAATCGTGTCGTACAACGAATAGCCGAGGATCGTGAGGAAGGCGATGACGGTCGCCGGCGTCACCTCGAACTGGAAGACCGAGTAGACCCCGACGGTGACGATCACGTCGTGGGCCATGGCCGCCAGCGCCGCCGCCGCCATCCGCCATTCGAAGCGGATCGAGATGAAGATCGCAACGACGATGAGGAAGATCACGAGCGCGCGCACGGCCTTCTCGGTGATCTCGCTCCCCCACGTCGAGCTGGTGAACGAAAAGCTGACAGCCGCGGGATCCACTCCGGCGGCGTCGGCGAAGTCCACGGTGAGGGCCGCGACGGTCTCGGCTGGTTCCTCCTCGATCTGCACCGTGATGACATCGGTGGCGTCCGAGGTGCGCCGTTGGACCTTCGCGCCGGTGGTCGAGATGTCGTTCTCGGCGAGTACATCCTCGGCCTCTTCGACACCGAACGTCTCACTGGCGGGGATGTCCCAGGCGACTCCGCCCTCGAAGTCGAGGCCAAGGTTGAGGCCTCGGGTGGCGAGCGAGCCGAGGGTGATGAGGAGAATCGCGACCGCCACGATGAGGCCGTAACGTCGCTTTCCGTAGAAATCGATGGCCGTCTGACCGCGGAACAGCCGCCCGCTACCCGTCGACGCAATGTGGTCGCCGCGGCTCATGCCGTCGCCACCTCGAGACCGAACGCCTTCTTGCCCACCATGCGATCACTGCGGGCGAGCAGCAGCACCGCCGGCCGCGTGAAGAAGTAGCAGACGTACAGGTCGCACAGTGTGGTGATGCCGAGATAGAGGGCGAATCCGCGGACCGAGCCGACACTGAGCCAGAAGAGGATGCCCGCACCGAGAATAGAGATCAGGTCGGCCGACCAGATCGTGCGCCACGTGACCTTGAAGCTGCGCGGTGCAGCGTTCTTGAGCGTGCGGCCATTGCGCACCTCGTCCTTCATCCGTTCGAAGAAGACGACGTAGCTGTCGACGGTGACACCGACCGCGACAATGATGCCGGTGATGCCCGCGAGGCTGAGCGCGTAGTTGGTCCACCCCGACACGAACGACGCCGCGCTGAACACCGCCATGCCCCACACGATCAGGCCGGCAATGATCACGAGCGCCAGCTTGCGATAGTAGAAGACGAGGAACGTAAGGACGAGTGCGACGCCGATCAGGCCGGCGATGATTGCTGCGTTGAGCGACTCTGCGCCCGCCGACGCCGATACGGAGCGGGCCTCCTGTGCCTCGACTTCGACAGGGAAAGCACCGCGGTTGAGGACCGCCGAGAGTCCGTCGGCCTCGCTACGGGTGAAACTGCCCGAGATCGCGACGCCATCGGTGAAGTTGGTCTGGTTGACCTGAGGTGCCGACTGTACGACGCCGTCGAGCACGATCGCGATCTGGCCGCGCAGACCCGGCTGGGTCGAGGGACAGGTGGGCGCCGTGTTGTAACACTGCGCGGCGAGGTTGTTCCACACCGCCTGCCCGTCGCCGCGGAGATCGACCGAGACTCCCCATCCAGTGTGGCCGGTGGTCTCAGCACTGCCCCGCACGAAGACTTCGCCGGTGCCCTGCGCCGTGCCGACACAGAGTGCGTTGCCGTCCCGGGTCGGAAGCAGTTCGGCGCCGGCAGTCGACGGGTTCACCGGGACCGGTTGGTCGGGGCCGGCCGGATCTCCGTCGGAGTCGGGTTCGGGCGCGCTTCGTCGGAACCCCGAGACCGCAGGCGCCGGCGCGGCAGCCTCCGCCGGCGCGCAGTCGCTGAAGTTGAGGACGGGCCGGAGTTCGACCACACCCGACACGTCGACTGCGTCGAGGGCCTCCTGCTGATCCCGCACACCGGGCAGATCGACCACGATCGTCTCGCCCTGCACGCGGACATCGGGCTCCGCAATGCCGCGGCGCTCCAGTTCGTCGCGGATCAGGTCGCGGATGACGAGCAGATCCTCGGAGCTGGCGTCCTCGGTCGGCGCGAGGATGACCGAGACGCCGCCCTGGAGGTCGAGGCCGAGCACCGGCGTGTTGTCGGTCGCGACGTTGTAGACGAGGGCCGCGATGACGACGAGGACAGACCCGATGAGGGAGATCCAGAGGCGACGACGCATTACTCGTCGCTCAGGCGTCGTCGCCGTCGGAGGCGGCGTCGAGTTCGGCGTCGGAGCCACTGCCCGCATCGCCGTTGCCCGCATCGCTGTTGCCCGCATCGCCGTCGGTCTGGTCGGCGTCGTCCTCGGCGTCGTCGTCCGCGTCATCCTCGGCGTCGTCGTCCTCGGCAGGGTCCGCGGCGTGACCCTGAATGGCCGCACGTGCGATTCGGATCTGCACGTCGTCGTCGATCTCGAGCCAGAACGTTTCGTCGTCGAATTCGCCGGTGATCTTGCCGTGGATTCCAGAGGTCGTGACGACGTCGTCTCCAACGCCGATCGAACGCTGGAACGACTGCTGATCCTTCACCCGCTTGCGTTGCGGGCGGATCATGAAGAAGTACATGGCGAACGGAATCAGCAACAGGATGCCGATCGAGAGCAGGCCGCTCCCGCCGCCACCACCGGAGGCCAGAATCATTGCCGGGATTGTTGAGAGTGTCACGGACATAACGGCGAGCGAGCCTACCGGTGAGAAGTGTCCGAGAGGGCTCGCGCGCGCAGGTCGATCATGGGCTCACGCCCAGACGTCGAGCACCTGGCGCCGAAGTGCGTCGAACGTACCTGCGCAGATTGCCGCGCGCATCTGCCCCATCAGGTCGATCGTCCAGGCGACATTGTGGAGTGACAACAGCCGTGACGCTGTCGGTTCACCGACCTGGAGGAGGTGGCGGATGTAGCCACGACTGTGTCGGGCGCAGACATCACAGCAACAGTCGGCATCGAGCGGCTCGTCCAGTTCGGCATTGCGCGCCGCCTTGGCCTGGAAGCGGCCCGATGATGTGAGCGCCGTCCCATGTCGACCGAGCCTGGTCTGCATCACGCAGTCGAACTGGTCGACGCCGAGCGCAACCGCTTCGACGAGCGAGGCCGGGTCGCCCACGCCCATCAGATAGCGGGGTCGGTCGGCCGGTAGGTGTGCGATGCAGGCGGCGAGTGCCGGGAGCATCTCCTCGCGCGTCTCACCCACCGACAGCCCGCCGATTCCGTAGCCGTCGAATCCGATGTCGACCGTCCGCCGAGCGCTCTCGCTGCGTAGCGCGTCGCTGGCGCCGCCCTGGACGATTCCGAACAGTGCCTGGTCGCGGCGTCGGTGAGCGGACTTCGCTCGCTGGGCCCAGGCGGCCGTACGTTCGACCGCGCTGCGGATCTCGGCCGGCGGACTCGGAAGCGGTGGGCAGACGTCGAGCACCATCTGGATGTCGGCACCGATGCGCTCTTGCACGTCGACCGCGGTCTCGGGGTCGAAGCGATGCGAAGAACCGTCGTAAGTGCTCTTGAACGTGACACCGTCGTCATCGATCTTGGGGCTGAGCGAGAAGACCTGGAACCCACCAGAGTCCGTGAGCGTGAGGCCGTCCCAGCCCGAGAATCGCCCGAGCCCGCCGAACCCCTCGATCAGCGCCGCCCCCGGGCGAAGCATCAGGTGGTAGGTGTTGCCGAGCACGATCTGTGCGCCCACCGCGTCGTAGTCGGCGGCGCTGAGGTATTTGATCGCACCACGGGTTCCGACCGGCATGAACAGCGGCGTCGTGTAACTGCTGTTGGCGGTGGTCGCCGTGCCGGCCCGGGCCGTTCCGTCGGCGGCGTCGACCTCGAGATGGACCGGATGCACCGGCGTGAGGGTACCGGTCGGCGACCGGCCCCAAGGAGATCCAGTCCGCGCGCGTCGCGGGAATCTCGGCTGTCCGGTACCCGTCACTCGATGACGATCGATGGACGATGGAAAACCCGGTTGTCAGGGCCGTCGCGATCCGGGAGTCTGTGGTGTGGCTCGGATGCACGCGGACGAGATCGAGACCGACGAGGAACTCGTTCGAGAGCTCCTCGCGGGCCAGTTCCCGAGCTGGGCTCATCTCCCCGTCGTGCGCGTCGAGTCGTATGGCACAGACCACGACATCTACCGGCTCGGGAACGACCTCGTCGTGCGGATCCCGCGCATCGCGAGCGCGACCGCGCAGGCTGCCAAGGAGGGTGAGTGGCTGCCGCAGCTGGCCCCGCATCTCCCCCTTGCCGTCCCCGACCAAGTAGTCCGGGGTCGACCCACCGCGAGCTGTCCGCACGAGTGGTCGATCTATACGTGGCTGCAGGGCCAGAACGCGAACGGAACGATCGTGGACCGTGATTGCGCGGCGCGCGACCTGGCAGCGTTCGTCCGCGCGCTGCGGTCGATCGACACGACCGGAGCTCACACGCGCCCAGCGCACGCCCGTGGCAGTCCACTCGCCGAACTCGACGACGCCGTCCGTCGAGCGATCGTCGACCTCGCAGACCGCATCGATGCGTCGACCGTGCTCCGCTCGTGGGACGAATCGGTGACAGCTGATCTGTGGTCCGGGGGCGAGACCTGGGTCCACGGCGACCTCCTGCCCGGCAATCTGCTCGTCGTCGATGGTCGCCTATCGGCAATCATCGACTGGGGAACGCTCCAGGTCGGAGATCCCGCGTGCGACCTGCAGCCCGCCTGGAACGTCTTCAGCGGGCCGAGCCGGGAGACCTTTCGGCGCGCATTGGACGTCGATGAGGCGTCATGGCTGCGTGGCCGCGGCTGGGCGCTGTACCAGGCCATCTCGGCGCTCGCCTACTACTGGAATACGAATCCGGGCATCATCCGCCAGGCCCACAACGCGCTCCGCGAGGTGCTCGGCGCGAGCTGACCGGTCCTCCTCAGCCGCGATATCGCACGATGTCGTCGACCGTGAGGGCCGATCCGGCCGCGAGCGACGCCGCTCGGATCTCGGGATCAGCGAGCGGCGCGGTGTCGAAGTAGTCGGCCGCGTAGACGATCCAGCCGTCGGCATACCGTCGTACGCTCGTGCCGCGCACTATCGGGACGGTGCTGCCATCGGGTTGCACCGCGAGCTGCATGAACTCCTGCACCGACGCATCACCGTTGAAGAGCACCGGGCCGATCGCATCGAACCGGACGCTGCCGACCTTCGGCATCACGTCGTCCAGCCAGCTCCGGATTGCTGATTGCCCGCGGAACTCACCGAAGATCGGGTCGGTGTAGATGCACTCGGTCGGATGCATCAGATCGGCCACGACGTTCCAGTCGCACCCGATCTCGGGGTGGTGCACGACGTCGAACAGCTCGCGATGGGTGAGTCCTGACGGCTCGTGCATGATGTCGTTGGTGGCGCTGGTGGACCGTGCACCGAGCCAGGCCGCCACCGCCGGTGACAGCGGGATGTCGCCGGAACGCGGCGTCGCTTCCCACGGCGTCCTCGGCCAGGGCGGCAGGTCCGCCGCCTCCGACTCGGGATCCGGTGGGTTCCGGAACGGCCCGGTGTCGTAGACATCGGCATTCCAGGTGATCCACCCGTCGCGGTAGCGGCGCACGCTGACCCCTTTGGAGAGGGGGATCTCGACTCCGTCGAGTCTGGCGACCATCTGCCATTCGTCGAGAGATGTGCCGCCGGCGCCGTCCTCGAACACCGCGGTCGGCATCTGGGGAACGAAGTCGATGAAATCGATCTCCTGCATCGTCGGCACCAACCAGCCGCGAATGTCGGCTTGCCCGTGAAACGCGCCGTAGATCGCGTCGTAGTACATCGAGTCGTCCGGGTGCATCAGATCGGCCATCATCTCGATCGCGTTTCGGCGGTCGAGTCGTTCGTCGGCGAGAGCCGCGAGGACTCCCTGCGCATCGAGCCCACTGGAGGCCGCGTCGATGCGGCCGGCGCTCCCGGACCGATCATGACCGTCTGTCAGGAATCGATCGACGAACTCCACAGCATCCATCGACGGCACGGTACGCGCGGGCGCCGACACGCTACGAGTCCGGCTCGGCACGGCGGTCCGAGAGCGTGACGTCGTCGGGTGGGCCATGGCGTCGAGCGAGGCGGGAGGCCGCTGGCGGCGGTCCTCGGATTCACCGATCACGCTCGGATCCAACGGTGTTGGCTGTACTTCGACGATCCGATGGCGTAGCCGGAAGATCCGATGGATCAATCGAGGTGTCTGTCCAACAGCATGGCGTCGCCGAAGGAGAGAAAGCGGTAGTCGTTGGCGAGCGCGGTCGCGTAGAGCGCGCGCCAACGCGGGCCGACGAACGCGTCGATCATCATCAGCAGCGTGGTTCGCGGCAGATGGAAGTTCGTGATCAGGAGATCGACGACGCGCCAGTCGAAGCCGCGATGGATGAAGATGTCGGTCCGGCCCGCGAGTTCGCCCCGTGCGGCCGCCGACTCGAGTGCTCGGACGGCCGTCGTTCCGACGGCAACCACACGTTGCGCGCGCCCGGCGGCCTCCAGCGTCTCTGCGGGCACGCGGTACCGCTCCGTGTGCATGCGGTGGTCGAGTGGGTTCGCCGTCGAGATCGGTTGGAACGTGTCGAGGCCGACGACGAGTTCGACACGGGCGGTCTCGACGCCGCGCTGGGCCAGTCGTTCCAACAACTCGGTCGTGAAGTGCAACCCGGCCGTGGGGGCGGCTGCGGAGGCCGGTTCGCTGGCGTAGACGGTCTGGTAGCGATCGGGATCGCTCAGGCGCGTACCGATGTAGGGCGGCAAGGGCATCTCGCCGTGCCGGTCGAGCAGCCCGAGCGCCTGGTCGTGGCCACCACCGCCCCCGACGAGCTCGACGGTGAACGTGTCGCCGGCCGCTGTGCGCTCTCCCATGCGAACGACCACCTGCGCCTCGTCGTCGGCGAGCAGTTCCTCACCCGGCCGGAGCTTCTTGCCGGGACGGACCAGGGCTTCCCATGTCGAGCGGGCCGGATCGAGCGCCTCGAGCAGGAGCACCTCCACCGCTCCCCCGCTCCGCCTGCGCAGGCGCAGCCGCGCCGGGAGCACGCGCGTGTCGTTGATGACGAGCAGGTCCCCCTCCCGCAGCAGGTCGGGAAGTTCGGCGACGGTCCGATGGTCTGGGCTGGAATTGCCCCGATCGATGAGGAGACGGGCCGAGTCGCGTGGCTCGACCGGGGTCTGCGCGATCCGCTCGTCCGGTAGTCCGTAGTCGAATTCCGACAGCAACACGCGCCGGAGGTTACGGGCCGGAGAGGGTCGAGTGGGCTGTGGCGCTGCGGCGCCCGGGTTCAGCCACCGAACAGCGTCGCGGTGCCGGGCCTTTCGCGGGGCGGTGTGAGCCCGATGTGTTCGTATGCGGCGGGCATCGCAACCCGCCCGCGCGGGGTGCGCGCGATCATGCCCTGGGTGATGAGGAACGGTTCGTAGACGTCCTCGACGGTCTCGGGTTGCTCACCGACGCTGATCGCCAGCGTCGACAAGCCGACCGGTCCCCCGCCGAACTGCGAACACAATGCCGTGAGGACGGCCCGGTCAACTTTGTCGAGACCGCGATCGTCGACACCGAACAAGGCGAGCCCACTCGACGCGACAGCGGCGTCGATATCGCCGTCGGCCCGCACTTCGGCATAATCGCGGACGCGCCGGAGCAGTCGGTTCGCGATGCGGGGCGTACCGCGCGAGCGGCGGGCGATCTGCTCGGCTCCGCCACGGTCGATCGACACATCGAGGATGCCTGCGGCCCGCTCGACGATGGCCCGCAGCTCGTCCGCGTCGTAGTAGTCGAGCCGAGCCACGAGTCCGAAGCGGTCACGCAGCGGTCCGGTGATCATGCCGGTCCGCGTGGTCGCCCCGACGAGCGTGAACGGCGGCATCGTCAGCCTGATGCTCGACGCTGCCGGTCCCTTGCCGACCACGATGTCGAGCTGGAAGTCTTCCATCGCGGGGTAGAGGATCTCCTCGACTGCACGTGACAGCCGGTGGATCTCGTCGATGAAGAGGACATCACCGTCCTCGAGCTTGGTGAGGATGGCCGCGAGGTCGCCCGCTCGTTCGAGGGCCGGGCCGGACGTGATGTGGAGCTGCACCCCCATCTCGGTGGCGACGATGCCGGCGAGCGTGGTCTTGCCCAGCCCAGGCGGGCCTGCGAAGAGCAGGTGGTCGACCGGCTGGCTGCGACGCCGGGCAGCCTCGAGGACGATCGTGAGGTGCTCCTTGAGTTCGCCCTGGCCGACGAATTCGTCGAGTGCACGAGGGCGGAGGCCTGCCTCGACGTCGATCTCGCGGTCGTCCTCGGGTGCGGGATCGAGAAACTCCTCACGCACGCCGCGCCCCCAGGGACTTGAGGGCGTCTCGCAGCAGGGCCTCAGCGCCCGCGTCGGCGGGTAGCTCACGGAGCGCCTCGCGGATCTCCTCGGTGCCGTAGCCGAGGCCCGCGAGCGCTTCTCGAACCTCGGTGACCGCTGAGCCCGCACCCCCCGCCGAGTCGGCGCCGGCGAGCACCGGGACCGACAACCGGCTCTTGAGTTCGACGAGGAGGCGTTCGGCGGTCTTCTTGCCGACGCCGGGGACGAGCGTGAGCGCGCCGGTGTCACCGTTGGCCACGACGTCGACGAGCGCCGCCGGAGGATGAGTATCGAGGATTGCCATCGCCATCGCCGGGCCGACTCCGTGTGTCGCGAGGAGCACCTGAAACGTGGCGCGTTCGACGCGATCGGCGAATCCGAACAGCGTCTGTGCTTCTTCACGGATGTGGTGATGGATGTACAGGAACGCACCGCTACCCGGCTCGAGTTCAGGCAGCGTCCGCGTGGACACATTGACGACATAGCCGACGCCTCCGACCTCGAGCAGCACCGAGCCCTCGAGATCGCGTTCGAGGATCTCACCGCGCAGCGAGCCGATCATGCGGTGCCTCCCGCCACGGCTCGTGCCTGCCGACCGATCGGCGACATGGCGAGGTGGCACAGCGCCAGCGCAGCTGCATCGGCGGCGTCGGCAGGTTTGGGGAGGCTGTTGAGTTTCAGGCGCACCTGCACCATCTTCTGCACCTGTCGCTTGTCGGCACCGCCCCACCCGGCAACCGCGTCCTTCACCTGGTTCGGCGTGTACTGGATCACCTCGCAGCCCGCGATTGCCGCCTCGGCCAGAGCGAGTCCGCTCGCCTGGCCAACGCTCATCGCGGTGCGTACGTTGACCTGGAAGAAGACCTGCTCGACAGCGACGACATCGGGGCGATACTCGGAGATCAACGATTCGAACTCGCGCCGCAGGGCGGCCAGGCGCTGCGGGAGTGGGTCACTGGCGGGGGTACGGATGACGCCGAGCGAGACCGCTGTCGCGGCGGTCGGCCCGCGTCCGTCGACGACCGCGTAGCCGCAGCGCGTGAGTCCAGGATCGATACCGAGCACCCTCGACCGCGCGGTCGTCGTGGCACCGACGGAGTTTGCGAACACGAGTTCGTACTCTATCCGGTCACGGCATCGTCGGTGGCGGACCCACCGAGTCGACCGTCAGCCGGCGTCGAGTTTGTCGAGTTCGGCGATCAGTTCGCTCACCGGGCGGTATGTGAGACCGGCGATTGCCCGATGTGCGTAGCGGATGATCCCATCCGCATCGACGATGAACACGCTCCGCCGAGGAAAGCCGATCGGGCCGAGCGTGCCGTAGGACCCGGCGACCGACTTGTTCACGTCGGCCAGCAGCGGGAACGCAAAGTCGTGTTTGTCCGAGAACGTCTCATGGCTCGACACGTCCTGGGCAGAGATCGCCAAGATCTGCGCGTCGACGTCGACGAACTGGTGCAGGCCATCGTTGTAGCTGTTGAGTTGCTTCGTGCAGACGGGCGTGTCGTCGCCGGGGTAGAACACGAGCACGACCGGTCTGCCGCGGTAGTCGGCGAGTGAGTAGTCGGTCTCGCCGGTGCCGGGGAGGGTGAAGTCGGGTGCCTGATCGCCGACGCGGATGCTCATGCCATCGCCTCTTCCATGAGTTGGTCACTGATGTCGAAATTGGAGAACACGTCCTGGACGTCGTCGTTGTCCTCGAGTGCCTCGAGGATCCGCAGCACCGCTTTGGCGTCGCTCGACTCCGTGATCGGTACGAGATTCTCCGAGAGCAGCGGCGCGTCTGCGGAGATCACCTCGATGCCCGCCCCATCGAGTGCCGTCTTGATCTCGTACACGTCGGATGGCTCCGTGAGGATCTTGAACCCAGCCCCTTCCGCGATGATGTCGTCGGCGCCTGCGTCGAGCGCTGTCATCATCAGCTCGTCCTCGTCGATTCCCTCGCCGGTGAGTATGACCCCGGTGCGCGCGAACTGCCAGCTCACTGCCCCCGGCTCCGCCATCGAGCCGCCGAGCTTCGTGAACACCCCACGGATCTCCGCGCCGGTGCGGTTGCGATTGTCGGTCAGCACGTCGATCAGGAGGGCGACTCCCCCGGGTGCGTATCCCTCGTACATGATGCTCTCGTAGGTGCCACCGTCGGATTCACCGGTGCCGCGTTTGACCGCGCGGTCGATCGCCTCGTTTGTCATCCGCGCGGCTTTGGCCTTCTGCACCGCGGCGCGCAGCGTCGGATTCGACTCGAGGTCGCCACCGTTCTTGGCGGCGACCTCGATCTGACGAGACAGCTTCGCGAAGAGCTTGCCGCGCGCCTTGTCGGCGGCGCCCTTCTTGTGCTTGATGGTCGCCCATTTGGAATGGCCGGACATGTGGACTCTCCGGGGATGACTGGTCGGCTATGGCGTACCGGTTGGCAACGATGCGGCCGGCAACGATCTGAGGAACATCTCGTGCACCCGGGTGTCGTCGGTGAGCTCGGGATGGAACGCAGCCACCGTACATGGTCCGGACCTGGCGAGAACAGGGATGCCCTCGTAGGTGGCCAGGACCTCGACATCCGTCCCGGCGTGCTGAACGTACGGCGCCCTGATGAAGACAGCGTGGAACGGCTGGGTCTCACCAGTGATCTCGAGGTCGGCCTCGAAGCTCTCGAGCTGTCGTCCGTAGCCGTTTCGGCGAACCGTGAGGTCGATCAGCCCGAAGCACCGTTGGTCGTCACGCCCGTCCAGTACCGCCGATGCGCACAGGATCATCCCGGCGCACGTACCGAGTACGGGGAGCCCTGCCGTGAGTCGCGCGGCCAACTCGTCGAAGAGCCCGCCCGTCGTGAGCAGATGGGACATCGTCGTACTCTCGCCACCGGGGATGACGATGGCATCGAGATGATCGAGATCGGTCGCCTGACGGACGAGCGGCGCGTGCGCACCGAGCGATTCGAGATGTCGGCGGTGTCGGTCGAACGCGCCCTGGAGCGCCAACACACCGACGACAGGGGCCGCCGCGTCGGCCGGTGAGGCGCTGTGCTCACCAGCCCCGATCGGCATACCGTTGATTGATCTCGTCCATTTCGATGCCGGTCATCGGGGCGCCGAGCCCGCTGCTGACCTTGGCGAGGATGTCGGCGTCGGCGAAGTGTGTCGTCGCCTCGACGATCGCCTTGGCGCGCGGCATCGGGTCGGCCGACTTGAAGATGCCGGAGCCGACGAACACCGCCTCGGCGCCGAGCTGCATGGCGAGGGCGGCGTCGGCCGGAGTGGCCAGGCCGCCCGCACAGAACAGCGGGACCGGGAGCGCGCCTGTCTCGGCGATCTCCTGCACGAGCGGGAGCGGCGCGGAGAGCTGCTTGGCCCAGTCGAACAGCTCGGCCTGGTCGGCTTGGGTGACGCGCTTGATATCGCCGGTGATCGCGCGGAGGTGGCGTACGGCTTCGACGACGTTGCCGGTTCCGGCCTCGCCCTTGGAGCGGATCATCGCTGCGCCCTCAGAGATGCGACGGAGCGCCTCACCGAGGTTCGTCGCCCCGCAGACGAAGGGCACGCCGAACGCCCACTTGTCGATGTGGTGCGCCTCGTCGGCAGGTGTCAGCACCTCGGACTCGTCGATGAAGTCGACGCCGAGCGCCTCGAGGATCTGCGCCTCGACGAAGTGGCCGATGCGGGCCTTTGCCATGACCGGAATCGACACGGCTGCCTTGATGCCCTCGATCATCTCGGGGTCGCTCATCCGCGCGACGCCACCATCGCGTCGGATGTCGGCGGGCACGCGCTCGAGCGCCATCACGGCGACCGCGCCGGAGTCCTCGGCCACCGTGGCCTGCTCGGGGGTGACGACGTCCATGATGACGCCGCCCTTCATCATCTCGGCCAGTCCGCGCTTGACGGGGAACGTGCCGGTGTCACGGCCATCACGACGTTCGCTCATGCCCACATCGTACTTTCAACTCGTCGTTTGAGTCCCGCCCGATTCAGGTGCCGCGACCACCAGCCATCGAGCGCATCCACCCACGATCACCCAATCCACCCCGAACACCCCGAAAACTGTGCGCATGTTCCCGCTGAGCGGGACCACACGCACACAGAAACGGGGGTGGGCGCGGTACGACGGAGGCTCAGGCGGGGAGGATCTCGATGGGGAGGCCCGGGTTGGCTGGGTCGAGCGTGGGGACCTTCTCGGCGAGCTCGATCCACGTGTTGCCCGGGCTGAGCTTGATCCGCTCACCGTTGTCGTCGAAGAATTCGAGGGAGAAGAGCGAGAACTCGCGCTTCCAATGGCCCTCGACGACCTTGCCGTCGCTGAACACCGCCACCGGACCCTCGCCGGTCGTCTGGGCCTCGGGGCTACGTGCGTCGACTCGGCTCGGCTGGTAGTCGACACCCATCACGATCACATTGGTCGATTCGATGGGGCCGTGCTGCACATCGACGTGATCGCTACCGCCCATGATGCGCCGGAATTTGCCGCTGTCGGCGTTCCACAACCAGTCGACGTTGATCGATCCGATCTGGAGTTCGACGCCGCCGGTCGGCTGCCCCTGGAACTCCTCGCCCTCGGCGAGATACGGGTACTGCTGCGGCGGCGCTCCCGGATGATCGGGTGGCGTCAGCGCCCAGAGCGCGTCGGTCGAGCTGTAGAAGTTGTGTGGGGCGCTGCCGCTGCCGCGGTAGTACGCGGAGCCAAAGCCCTTGAACGGGTTGAGATCGGTCAGCGGCGAGTCGGCGATGATTCGTGTGACGCCGGCATTTCCCCCACTCCACGCGAACAACGGCTGATTGAACGACAACAGGAGATTGACGTCCTGGGTGCGACCGGACCGAATCGGCCCAACGGGATTGGAACCCTGGCTGTGGAAGACCGCCGCGAATCGAGTGATGTTGCCCTCGACGATCTCCTCGAAGACGACGTCGGCGACCCCCAGGCCGCTGTGGTTGCGACGGGCGGCTGGGTGATTGTTGATCTTCACCGCGAGAGCGGGTCGCGCCAGGATGTCGTCCTCGCTGGCAAGCGGCTCACCGGTGAGCGGCTGTCGGTAGACGACCGGGACGGTCGGGGATGTGGTGGACGTGGACGATGACGAGGTCGTGGTGGTCTCCGCCGCGCTGGTGGTGGTCTCGGCCGACTCGGTGGTGGTCGGAGCGGCCGTCGTCGGTGTCGTGTCCGCGGTGTCGTCGTCTCCCCCGCCGCAGGCGGCGAGTAGGAGGGCAGCTATCGCCGCACACGCGGCAGGTCGAGTGAATGTCATCAGAGTTCTCTCAGGAGTGCGATGCGCTCGTCGAGCGGGGGGTGGGTGTCGAACATTTTGTGAATGCCCCCGAGCTTGCCGTCGTCGCCGACGCCACTCATGGGCTGTTCGATCCACAAGTGTGCCGTAGCCGTGGACGCGCTGTGCGTCACCGTGGTGTCTTCCTTCAACTTCTCGAGTGCCGAGATCAGTCCGGGTGGGTACCGCGTCAGCTGACACGCGCTGAGGTCGGCGAGGGTCTCGCGGCGGCGCGAGACCGTGGCCTGCATGGCCCGGGCGGCGATCGGCGCGACGATGAGCATCGCGAATCCGACGAGCGCGAGCGGATTGTTGTGGTTGCCTTGGTCGCCGGAACGTGACACACGACCGCCGTTCCACCACAACGTTCGGATCGACATGTCGGACATCAACGCGACGGCGCCGACCATCGTGACGGCGAGCGTGCTGACGAGAATGTCGTAGTTCCGAATATGGCTGAGTTCGTGGGCGACGACTCCTTCGAGTTCGACGCGGTTCATCTTTTCGAGCAGGCCGGTAGTGACCGCGATCGCCGCATTCGAGGGGTTGCGGCCTGTCGCGAATGCGTTCGGTGCCGGATCGTCGATGATGTAGACGCCCGGCTTCGGCAGCCCGCCGGCAATGCACAGCCCCTCGACGAGGTTGTGCAGCCGGGCGAACTCGTCGGGGTCGGCCGGCTGCGCTCGGCTCACTGCGAGCGCGATCTTGTCGGCTTTCCAGTACGAGGTGAACGCGATCGCCGCGCTGATCAGCAGGGCGAGGATCGTGAAGAGTGGGCCGTTGCCGACGAGGTAGCCCATGAGCGCGCCGACGAGGCCGATGATGATGACGAACGAAGCGACGAGCAGCACGCTGCGTCGCTTGTTCGAGCGGATCTGTTCGAACATGTGTGGTTGGGGTGCGATCGTGGTGGGGTGGTTCGCGGGGCCGGCGGCGTCAGAACTCGACGGTCGGTACGGCGCGGGCGTCGGGTGCGGCCTCGAAGTAGTCGCGTTCGGTGAAGTTCAGCATCTTGGCGAACAGCACGGCCGGGAACTGCTGGATCTTGTTGTTGTAGTCGAGGACGCTGTCGTTGTAGAACTGCCGCGCGTAGGCGACCCGGCCCTCGGTCGCGGTGAGCTCCTCTTGGAGAGCGAGGAAGTTCTGGTTCGCCTTGAGGTCGGGATACGCCTCGCCCAGTGCGAACAGTTGCCGGAGAGCCCCGCTCAGGACGCCCTCGGCCTGGGCTTGCGGACCGGGCTCGTCGGGCGCGGCGATGGCGGCGTTGCGGGCGTTGATCACCGCTTCGAGCGTCTGTCGTTCGTGTGCGGCGTAACCCTTGACGGTCTCGACCAGGTTGGGGATGAGGTCGATGCGGCGCTTGAGCTGGACATCGATCTGCGACCAGGCGTTGTCGACCTGGTTGCGGCGCCGGATGAGGCCGTTGTAGGCCCCGATCAGTACCGCGATGAGCGCCACCACGAGGATGGCGACGATGATGAGAGCAATCATGTGCGCGCAGTCTATGGGCGACCACTCCTGCTACAGGGGATGGCCGCGTGACGCAGCAGCAGCGGTTTCGATGTCAGACGCGCCTCAGACCGGAACCAGCCGCTCGTAGATTTCGACGTACGCGTCGGCGAGCGCGCGCATCGAGAATCGCGCGGCGCGAGCGTCGCCCGCGGCGCGCAGCCGAGCGGCGGTCTCGTGATCGGTGATCGCTCTCGTGATGGCCCCAGCGAGCGCCGAGGGCTCGCCCGGTGGCACGAGCAGCGCGTCCACCTCGTTCGTGGCCACGTTGCGGTAGCCGTCGAGCGCGCTCGCAACGACGGTCGTGCCGGCGGCCATCGCCTCGATGAGTACGACCCCGAACGATTCCCCGCCGAGTGAAGGTGCGCAGAACACGCTGCTCGCCCGCAGCCGAGCGAACTTCTCGTCGTCGGAGATGCGGCCGAGCCACGTAACGCGTGGGTCGCCGTCGGGCCGCGCGCGTAGCGATTCGGTGTCAGGGCCTTCGCCGGCGATGACCACCTCGATGTCGGCGTCCACGTACGGCAGCGCGTCGAGCAGGACGCGCAGTCCCTTGCGTTCCTCGTGTCGCCCGCAGAAGAACACGCTCGGCCGATCGGAGTCGCGCGCGAATGGTGCCGCGGCGCGAATCTGCTCGTACTCGACGCCGTTGAACAGCACTTCGTAGTCGCCACCGAGGTGTTCCTGGACGAGCAGGCGAGCGTCCTTGGAAACGACGACCTTCGCGTCGAGTCGGTTGATCAGACGGCTCAATGGACCCGTCAGCATCCGGTAGCTCGCGGAGGCTCCCGCGGCGTGGAAGGTGCCGACCGTTGGCGCCCGATGCACCATCAGCGCGGTCACCGTCGGCCCCGGGGAGAGCGGCTCGTGGAGGTGGATGACGTCGAACTGCTCGTCGTTGAGCGCGCGGAGCGTGCGCAAGGCTGCCGGCGGATCGGGTGCGATCGGAGCGATCGAGCCGTTCGCGGCCGTCGGCAATGAGTTGCCCAGCGGAGTGACGAAGCTCTCCGGTGGTGGGCCGTCGCACGGTCCGAGCACTCTGGTCTCGTGCCCGCGTCGGCGCAGTTCACGGGCCAGCCCGAGCACCTGGGCCTGCACGCCGCCGGGAATCGTGAGGCTGTACGGGCAGATGATTCCGATCCGTAGCGCTCGATTGCGCCGCAGCACGGGAGTCGTCTCGCGCTCGTCAGCCATCGCGCCCGGATCGTAACCAAGAACTGCCGCCGGACATGCGGGAAGGAAGCACAGGTGGCGCGACTCGTCGGAGAAGACGGCCCTTCCGCATTCTCGGAGACGGTGACAATCGGGTGTCGCCCGCTACGCGATCGATGAGGTCGAGGACCGTTCGATGGCCGGGTGGGATGGGAGACCTATGGCGTTCCGGTGGTTCTCGGACGCAAGACCTCGAACCTGAGACTCGTTGGCTCGCGGTGGCGACATCGCTTCCGCAAGAACGGCCGGATCTGCTCGGATCCGACCCGGTGAACTCGATCGCGCAGGCTCAGGGGTGCCGAGTTCTCCGTTATGACGAGGTGCGGGTGATGCCGGGCAGGTGGTACTGGCCGTTGAGGATCTCGACGTCGGGGAAGTACATGCGGAACAGCATGTAGAACGCCTCCTTCGGAGCTGGGAGCCAGTTCGCTTCGTGTTCTTTGCCGGGCGACTCGGCTTGGATGTACAACGTGGTGGATCCGTCGTCGCCGACGGCGAGGTTGTCGGCGCTGCCGATCTTGTACCGGTTGATCGGGTTGGTGACCATGAGGCGCTTGTCGGCGTCGTACATGCTGGTCGACCAGAAGGCGCCGACCGGTGGTGTCTTGCCCTTCTCGAACCGCAGTGTGTAGTCGCCCTTGGAGGCGTCGAGCGTGTTCCCGTCGAGGTCGACGAACACCGAGGGGTAGTAGGCCTCGATCGGGGTGTTCTCGAACATCGCCTGGTACCCGATCGCGGCGCGTGTCATGTAGTCGGTTCCGAAGTACTCGTCGAGGACCGGCGCAAGCTGCCATCCGTTGACCTCGGTGCCCAAACCCGCCGACGCCGCTTCCAGCATCGCTTCACCGTCCTTCTGTGCTCGGACCAGTGCCTGCTTCTCGTCGGCGCTCAACGCGGAGGCATCAAAGCCGTGGTCGACCGACAGGCCAATCGTGCCCACCAGCCCCAACAGACCGTT
>JASJHI010000209.1:0-5078 GCA_033791105.1 Acidimicrobiia bacterium
CATCGGCACGATCTCGTCCTCGAACAGGCCGTTCTCCTGCGCCGCGGCCATCCTCATCTGCGACTGGTACGAGAACTCGTCCTGGTACTCACGCGACACGTCGTAGCGGTCGGCCACGATGTCGGCGGTCTCGATCATCGCCATGTAGATGGCGGGGTACATGTCGCTGAGCGCGGGATCCATGTTGACCGCGCCACCCATCCCGGGACTGGGGATCGAGATCGACTCGACCCCACCCGCCACGACCACATCGGCACCGTCGGCCTTGATGTAGTTGGCGGCCGTGGCGATCGAGTTGAGGCCGGACGAGCAGTGGCGCTGGATCGTGTTGCCGCCCGTCGTGACCGGGAGGCCCGCGAGCAGGCCGGCGAGACGACCGAGGTTGCCGGCACCGTGGGCGCCATTGCCGAGCGCGACGTCCTCGACCGCTTCGGGCTCGACGCCCGACTGCTCGACGGCGCTGCTGATCGCATGCGCCGCCATCGTCATCGCCGGGGTGATGTTGAATCCACCGCGGCCGGCCTTGGCGAGACCGGTACGGGCATAGGAAACGAAGACTGCTTCACGCATGGGGTGCTCCTGTCGAGGGGGTGGGGCGTGTGACTACCCCGGAAAACCTACTGACCGGTCACCCGTCCGCTACATACGGAGAGAAATCCGGTGTGCGCTTCTCGACGTAGCTGCGCACTCCCTCGACGACATCGGCACGGGTGAGCGACTCGTGCATCAGGCGATCGGATTCGGCGACGGCCTCGGCGAGCGGCAGCGATGGGTGGGTGTAGAGCTGCTGTTTCATCACGGCCATCGAGGTCGGCGACACGTTGGTGGCGAGGTCGTCGGCGTAGGCGAGCGTCTCTTCGAGCAGCACGTCCGGTCGGCAGACCCGGTTGACGACACCGAGTTGTGCTGCCTCTTCGGCCAGGAAGACGCGTCCGGAAAGGGCGAGGTCGAGCGCGACCGATTGGCCGACGAGCCGCGGAAGAAGCCACGAGCTGCCGTGCTCGGCGATCAGACCGCGCCGGCTGAAGGCGACGGTGAACTTGGCGCCCTCGGCCGCGAAGCGCAGATCGCAAGCGAGCGCGTGCACAAAGCCGAGACCGGCGCAGGCGCCGTTGACCGCGGCGATCACCGGCTTGGGGATCGTGGTCGCATGGACATGGGTCCACGTGCGCCCACTCGCCTCGCGCGGCGGCCGGTCTGCTTCGTCGATGCCATTCTCGGGGTCGATGCGCTGCAGCATCTCCATGTCGGCGCCGGCGCAGAAGCCCCGCCCGGCGCCGGTGACCACGATCGCTCGTACGCCCGGATCAGCGGCGGCCCGATCGAGCGAGCTGAAGTAGCCCTCGTGCAGCGCCGGGTTCCACGCGTTGAGACGAGCAGGCCGGTTGAGGGTGATGATGGCCGTCCGTCCGCGGACGTCGTACAGCACGACCTCGGAGGGGATCTCGGCCATCGGCATCAAGCGTTCGGGTCGCGGCCCGTGAGGCCCAGCAGCCGCGTCGAGGCCGGTGCGCCGGCGGGTACCTCGACCGGGTCGCCCATCAGGTGCTGCGAGCGGAGCATGTCGGCGACCGGCTCGATGACCGCCAGCGACGCCTCGGCGAGCTCGTCGTCGGCGGGCGCGTCGATTCCGACCGCCGTGGCGAGATCCCATGCGTGGAGCAGCGGGTCCCACATCGCGAACGCGAGCACGTTCTCGTAGGGCATCTCCCCGAACCAGTACTCGCCGACGCGTTCGATCACGCCGGGGTGGTCGAGAGCCTCGAGCAGGCCGTCGCGCGAGGTGTTCCACACGGCCACGACATCGTCGCCGGCCTCCGGATCCTGTGGCATCGCGACAACGCCGGAGCGGGCCATCTCGGCGAGCGCATTGACCACACCGGCAGAGTGAACGACCACATCGCGGGCGGTCCAGCCCTCGCAGGGCGACTGGGCGCCCCATCGCTCCGTTGGCACACGCTGGACGACGGAGTCGAAGCCGTCGAGTGCCTTGGTGTAGTTGCCGAGTACCTGGCTCATGTCAATCTCCCTGATCTCGACGAATCAACCTACTTCTTCGTCCGCCCGAAGCCGTCGACTGGATCGAGCTGATCGAAGCATCTCTGTGACCGGCGACTGGGCAGCGACCTGGCGCATACCCAACGGCACCATCGCGCCAACCGTCGTCGGCCGTCACCATCGGGTTGGCGGGGTCGGCGGCACATTCCTGGAGGGGCGCGGTGTAGACGGCCACGTCCTCGAACCCGAGCCGGGTCAGCCGCGCGGCCGCCGACGTTCGACAAGAATCTGGATTCGTGGTGGTACGAAGGCGTCGTTCGCCGCACTCATCTGGTGAGAAGGAACAGGGGACCAGAGTGCAAGACGCCATCACCACACCCTCCTTCACGGGGTGGGCAACGGAAGCGGAGCCGAAGATCCGGCAATCGCTCACCGCCGCCTTCGGCGTGCAGGTCGGCAAGGACGCGGCAGCCGATGCGATGGCCGTCGCCTGGGAGCGCTGGGAGCGTGTCGCGGTCATGGAAAATCCGGTCGGCTACGTGTATGGCATCGGCCGCAACAAGGCGAGGCGGATGAAGAAGCGCCGTCGCCCGATGTTCGTCGAGGTGCCCGAGCAACTGCTGCCCAACGTCGAGCCGGGACTACCGGCGGCTGTGGCCGCACTGCCCGAACAACAACGGATCACGGTCACGCTGCTCCACGGCTATGGCTGGACGATGACAGAGGTCGCCGACCTGCTCGGCACGAAGAAGACGACGGTGCAGAACCACGCTGAGCGTGGCCTCGCCAAACTGCGCGACGCACTGGGGGTGACGCGATGAACACGCCACTCGAGGAGCAGCTCCGCGACTACTTCACCCTGGTCGACCGGATGCAGGGCGCCGTCGATCTCGACGACACCGCAGACGCGGGCAGCGCCCCAACGCTTCGACTCGTCGACACCGGCGACTCGGACAACGAGCCCGAGAACCACGACGAGCCCGAGAACCACCACGAGCCCGAGAACAACAACGAGATGGAGGAAATCATGCTCGCACCGAACAAGACCCAGAAGGCGCCCCGGTCACGAACGTGGCTCGTCGTCGCCGCACCAGCAGCGGTGGTGGCGATCGTCGTCGCCGGCTTGGTCGACGCGACCCGCGACGACCAACAGGATCCGATTCCCGCGGACAACCCCGTACCGACCGAACCGGTCGTCGAACCCGAGGTCGGCGCGGGTGCTCAGCCCGAAGAACTGACGACCAGCGTGGACATGCGGGTGCAGCCCGGCACGTACGTGACCGATCGGCTCGGGATGCCGCTGACCTTCACAACCGACTCCGTCATGCGCCTGTACTTCGACCAGACGGGGCAGATCCTGCTCAGCGGGCTCGACAGCAGCACGGGCGAGATCGCCGGGATGCGGCTCACCCGCCTCGGAGGGTGGCACACCGGCGAGGAGGCTGCGATCCCTGTCGCCGAGAAGCCGGCGAGCATCGACCCCTACGACATCGACGCCTGGATCGCGGACAACGACGTCATCGCCGAACGCCGACCCGACGCGACGATCGATGACCACACCGCGACCGTGTACGACGTCCGCATCGACCCGGCGAGCGACCTCCAGGTCGGCTGCAACAGCAGCGAGGCACCCTGCTTCTACAGCAACCGTGTCTCCGTGGAGTCCGACGATCCCACCCAGATGGCCGACTTCAATCGCACCATCTTCCAGGGACTGGCGTCCCGCATGTGGCTCGTCGAGGTGCCCGGCTTCGACCCGATCCTCATCGAGGCCGTCGCCGGGTTCCACCCGAAGGCGAACCTGGCCAACGCCAACGCATTCGACGGGGACGCTGTCTGGCTCGACGAGTTCGAGACCACGATCCTGCCGACCGTCCGGGTCGGCCCTGACGGGCCGCCGCTCCCGTTCGGATCCTGAATCAGAGGAGCTCGGCCGATCGCCGACCGCCGATGCACGACACGGCCCCTGCCGAGAGGCCGGGGGTACGGTCGCTGGATGGGACGACTCGACGACAAGGTTGCGCTGATCACCGGAGGGGCGAGGGGACAAGGTGCCGCCGAGGCCGAACTGTTCGCCGCCGAGGGCGCCACGGTCTACATCACCGATGTGCTCGACGATGTGGGCGAAGCCACGGCAGCGCGGCTCGGCGAGGCGGTCACCTTCCTGCACCACGACGTGACGAGCGAGTCGGAATGGGCAGCCGTTGTCGCGGCGGCGATCGAGGCCCAGGGCCGGCTCGACGTGCTCGTCAACAACGCCGGCGTCTTCCAGATGGCGGGCGCGCTCGACACCGACCTCGACCTGTGGAACCGCATCATCACGATCAACCAGACGGGCGTGTTCCTCGGCATCCGCGAGGGCGGACGGGCGATGCGCGCGCAGGGCTCTGGGTCGATCGTCAACATCTCCTCGATCGCCGGCATGATCGGAGTCGGCCCCGCCCACGCGTACGCCGCCTCGAAGTGGGCCGTTCGCGGCATGACCAAATCGGCTGCGCAGGAACTCACTCCGCACGGCGTCCGGGTCAACTCGGTTCACCCCGGTTACATCGACACCGACATGCTGCGCGACCTCAGCCGCGACGCCGACCGCGTGGCACAGGGCGTCCCGATCGGGCGAGTCGCCGAGGCCGGCGAGGTCGCCTCACTCGTACTGTTCCTCGCATCGGACGACTCGGCCTACTGCAGCGGTCACGAGTACGTCATCGATGGCGCGCTGGTGCCGTAGACACAACGCTCGGACTGATCGTCGCGCAACCCGGCGAACGCTGTACACGGCCGCGGCGACCGGCGATGCTGGTCGGGTGGGTGTGCGACTGGGTTCAACAGCTTCGACAGATGTCCGATCGGCCGACTATCAACTGAGCGATCGTTATCGGCGCGAAGACGGCACCGTGCTGCTGTCGGGCATCCAGGCTCTCGCGCGGATCCCGCTCGACCAACTTCGCCGCGACCAGGCCGTGGGCATGCACACCGCCGCGTTCATCTCGGGATACCCCGGTTCACCCCTCGGTGGACTCGCCGGCGCGGTCGACGCCGCCTCGGCCGCGGCGCCGGGTCTGCCCATCGTCCACCAGCCG
>JASJHI010000210.1:0-7916 GCA_033791105.1 Acidimicrobiia bacterium
CATCCCCAACATCGAGGTGCGCACCACCTCGGTCGTCACCAACACGACCCCGATCGTCGCGTACCGCGGCGCCGGGCGTCCCGAGGCGACCGCCGCGATCGAGCGGGCGATGGACATGTTCGCGGCCGAGATCGGCGCCGATCCCACCGAGGTCCGGCGGAAGAATCTGATCGCCAAGTTCGACGAACCGCACACCACCTCGATCGGCCAGACCTACGACGTCGGCGACTACGAGGGCTGCCTCGACCGAGTGCTCGACGGTGCCGGCTATTCCGACCTGCGCGCCCAGCAGGCAGCACGCCGCGAGTCCGGCGACACCAAGCAGCTCGGGATCGGCGTCAGCGTCTACGTCGAGATCACCGGGGGCATCGAGCCCTTCGGCGACCACGCCCGCATCCAGGTCGACGATGACGGCTCGGCCACGGTGTACACCGGCACCTCGCCCCACGGCCAGGGTCACGACACAGCCTGGTCGATGATCGCGAGCGACCAGACCGGCATTCCGATGGACCGCATCACACTGGTGTGGGGCGATACCGATCTCGTCCCCGTGGGCGGGGGCACGATGGGTTCGCGGTCGCTGCAGCACGGCGGCGCCGCTGTCAACCAGGCTGCCGTCGAACTGGTCGAGAAGGCGCAAGCCCTCGCCGCGTCGATACTCGAGGCCGACGAAGCCGACATCGTGCTCGACAAGGACGCCGGAGCGTTCCACGTCGCCGGCACTCCCGCTGTCTCCAAGACCTGGGCCGACCTCGCCGTCGCCGCCAAGGCGCAAGCCGACGAGCTCGACATCTCGACGGTGTTCTCGACCTCGATGCCGTCGTTCCCGTTCGGCGCGCACGTCTCGCTCGTCGAAGTCGACATCGGAACCGGCGAAGTCCGGCTGCTGCGTCAGGTCGCGTGCGACGACGCCGGCACGATGCTCAACCCGATGCTGCTCGAAGGTCAAGTACACGGCGGCATCGCCCAGGGCGCGGCACAGGCGCTGCTCGAGGAGGTCCGCTTCGACGAGGACGGCAACCCGGTCACGTCCAACCTGGCCGATTACGGGATGATCTCCGCGGCCGAGCTGCCGAGCTTCGAACGCATCCCGATGGAGACGCCGACGTTCCTCAATCCCCTCGGAGCAAAGGGCATCGGTGAATCCGGCACGATCGGTTCCACGCCGGCCATCCAGTCGGCCGTCGTCGACGCGCTCAGCCACCTCGGCGTGCGTCACCTCGACATGCCCGCCACCTCCGAACGAGTGTGGCAAGCGATCCAGTCCGCCCCCGTACAACCCAGTGAACGACCGAATCGAGGCAGGTCCGATGAGCAACACGGCAACGCACCCGAAGGACGCGGCAAGTCCGACGGACACCGCAGGAACTGAGACCCCCGAGCACCCGCGGGCGACGTTCACCTCGTTCGAGGAGTCGACCGCGGAGGACTGGGCGCTGATCACCCCGCAGCTCGAGATCACGCAGGGCTTCGTGGCCGACCGCGTGATCGGGCTGATGCGCGAACTGCAGTTCGACCATGGCGGCTTTCCGGTCGACCGACTCGAACACAGCGTCCAGACCGCGACCCGGGCGGAGCGGGACGGCCGCGACGACGAGTACGTGCTGTGCGCGCTGCTGCACGACATTGGAGACACGCTCACGCCGTACGCCCACCCGGACATTGCTGCGGGCATCCTCAAGCCGTTCGTGTCCGAGGCAAACCATTTCATGGTGAAGAACCACGGCGCGTTCCAGGGCTACTACTTCTGGCACTACATCGGCCTCGACAAGAACGCCCGCGACCAATGGAAGGACTCCCCATACTTCGACCACACCGAGGAGTTCTGCGCGAAGTACGACCAGACGGCCTTCGACCCGGACTACGCGAGCAACCCGCTCGAACACTACGAACCACTGATCCGCCAGATCCTCCGCGGGAACTGAGCACGACATCTCCAAGGTGTCGCACCGCGGACGGCGCTAGCTTCCCACGATGTGAAGACGCTCATCGGGCGACTCGAGCTCGCGATCGGGATGGTCGCGACCGTCGTCATCGTCGCGACATTCGGCTACTGGCTGTTCGGTCTCAGTCCGCTCGACGCGCTCTACCAGACGATCACGACGGTCACGACCGTCGGCTTCCGCGAGGTCGAGGAGTTCGGCTCGGGCGAGAAGTGGTTCACGATCTTCGTGATCATCTTCGGCGTCGGCACCGTCTTGTACACGTTCACGCTGATCGTCGAACTGGTGGTCGAGGGACAGCTCAAGGATCTCGTCGGGAGGCGACGCATGGATCGTGAGATCAGGAAGATGAACGGACACACGGTCGTGTGTGGCTGGGGTCGTGTGGGCCAGGCGGTCGCCGCCGACCTCTCGATCGCGGGCCACGAGGTCGTGATCGTCGACGTGAACGGCGAACGCGTCGCCAATGTGCCGTACCGCACGGTCGTGGGCGACGCCACGCGCGACAGCACGCTCGAGGAGGCCGGCATCACGCATGCTGGTGCCCTGGTCGCGGCGCTCGAGGGCGACGCCGAGAACCAGTTCGTGACCTAGTCCGGGCGTGCGCTGAATCCGGATCTATTAATCGTCGCGCGAGCGCGGCAGGACGAGAGCGTGCCCAAGCTCGCCAACGCGGGCGCCGACCGGGTCGTGAACCCGCAGGAGCTGGGTGCGGCGCGCATGGCATCGTTCGTCGCCCGGCCACATGTTGCGGAGTTCGTCGATGTCGTGATGCACGAGCGATCCCTCGAATTCCGAATGCAGGAGATCGAGGTCGCGGAAGGCTCGCCCCTCGCCGGCGAAACCCTGCGAGACGCCAACATCCGCGACCGGAGCGGTGTCTTGATCCTCGCTGTCCGCAATGCCGACGGCACGTTTACGACGAATCCCACCGGCGACATGGTGATCGAACCACGCCAGGTGATCATCGCTGTGGGCACGAGCGAAGACTTCACCCGCCTCGCCGCGTTCGCCACTTGAGCTCCGCTCCCGACGACAACACCACCACACCGACATGCGCACTCACCTCCTCCTCGACCTCGATGGCACCTTGTCGGACTCGTCGGCCGGCATCGGCCGGTCACTCCAGCACGCGTTCACCGAGTGCGGCTACGACCCGCCCACCGATGTGCAGGTGCGCGCCGCCATCGGTCCGCCGTTCGAGATCAGCTTCCCGCGCCTCGGGATCCCGGGGCACGACATCGAGCGCGTCGTCGACAGTTATCGAGTGCGCTACGAGAGCGTCGGCCTCTTCGAGAACGAGTTGTACCCCGGCATCGTCGAGATGCTCACCGTGCTGGCCGAGACGTACACACTCGCCGTCGCCACCGCGAAGCCCGAGGTGACAGCGGTGCGGATCACCGAGCACTTCGGGCTCGCCGGCTTCTTCGAAGTGCAGGCCGGCGCGACGATCGAGGTCGGCAGCGGACGCCGCACCAAGAGCGAGGTCATCGGCCATGCGCTCGAACAACTCGAACTCCCCGCCGGAGACCACGTGGTGATGATCGGCGACCGTGACCACGATGTCGAGGGAGCGCACGACCACGGCATCGACTGCATCGGTGTGGCGTGGGGATTCGGCTCGCCCGACGAACTCGCCGGTGCCGGCGCGGCGGCGATCGTCCATCACCCTGCAGATGTTGCCGCGGCCGTCGCGTCGACATACCGTGCCCGGTGAGATGAGCTGGTCGAAATGAGCGCTTCGGCAGACCCTGGCACCAGAACCGGCGACTTCGTTCCGACCGACACCCCCGCGGTGGTGGACGACGACACGCGCCTGCAGTCGAGCAGCCCAGCCGATCGGTTCATGCGGCGGCTCCTCCGTCTCCCGGAGGGCAAGACGTCCACGGCAGCCGAGGCGCGGTCCGCGTTCCAGAAGTCGCTCCTCATCACGAGCTGCCGTTGCCTGTTGATGTACATCGCGCTGCCGTTCGTGCTCCCGATCGTCGGCATCGCCAGTGGCGTCGGCCCGATGATCGGCCTGGTCATCGGCATCCTGGCGATCGTCTCGATCATCTACAGCATCAGACGGTTCTGGCGCGCGGACCACTCCAAGCGCTGGCATTACACCATCTTCGGCGGCGTGATCATCGGCTTCCTCGTCTACCTCACGATCAAGGATCTCGCCGAGATCTTCGGCTGATCCGGCTCGGCCGAGCACCGACGCCGTCGATCTTGAGGCTGCGTGCAAACGCGCCCCGCCCCATGAGGCATGATGGGTGCCGAGGTCCGGGGCGCACGATGTGCCCAGGCCACAGACACGACCGATCGAGAACCAACCGGGGGACCCAGTGGACGTCACCATCACTATCAACGGAACGCAGCACACGTACGACGTGGAGCCGCGGACCCTGCTCGTGCATTACATCCGCGAGCACGCCGGCCTCACCGGCACCAATATCGGCTGCGACACGTCGTCGTGCGGAGCGTGTTCGATCCACCTCGATGGCGAGGCGGTCAAGAGTTGCACCGTGCTGGCCGTCCAGGCGGACGGCCAGGAGGTCCGCACCATCGAGGGCATGGCCGACGCGGACGGCACGCTGCACCCGATGCAGCAGGCGTTCATGGAGAACCACGGCCTCCAGTGCGGCTACTGCACACCGGGCAGGGTCAGGGCCGCGACGAGCCTGCTGGAAGAGAACGCCGACCCGAGCGAGGCCGAGGTACGCATCGGCCTCGAAGGCAACCTGTGCCGTTGCACCGGCTACCACAACATCGTCAAGTCAGTGCTCGCCGCGGCGAGCAACTGAGTCGGCTCCGCGCACTGCTCTGGATGGGGGTCCAGCCATGACGATCACAGAAACCACAGACGACACGACGACGGGAAACGGGGTTCTCGGCCAGCGCCTGCTCCGCAAGGAGGACCCGGTCCTCCTGACGGGTGAAGCCGTGTTCACCAACGACATGAAGGTTCCGGGCGCGTTGTACCTCGCCGTGCTCCGCAGTCCGTACGCACACGCCAAGATCGTCTCTGTCGACCTGAGCGAAGCACTGGCGATCGACGGCGTGCACAGCGCCTATGCCGGGGCCGACCTCGCTGAGACGTGGGCGTCGCCGATGCCCTGCGCGTGGCCCGTCACCGACGACATGAAGAACCCGGCGCATTACCCGCTGGCGGTCGGCAAGGCCTGCTACGCGGGTGACGGGGTCGCCGCGGTACTCGCCGAGACAGAGACGATCGCCCACGACGCGCTCGAGGCGATCAACGTCGACTACGACCCGCTCGAGCCGGTCCTCGACCTCGAGGACTCACTCGCCGACCGACACGTCATTCACGACGAGCTCGGGACCAACAGTTCGTACACGTGGCCGCTCCTCATCGAGGAGAACGAAGGCGATGTCGACAAGGCATTCGCCGAAGCGGCCTTCACCGTGTCCGAGCGCTACGTGCAGCAACGCCTGATCCCGATGGCGATGGAGCCGCGAGCGGTCGTGGCCGTGCCGCAGCCGTTCGGTGGCGACATGACGCTCTACTCGTCCACCCAGGTGCCACACATCCTGAAGGTGATGACCGCGCTCACGCTCGGCATCCCCGAGCAGCAGATGCGGGTGGTCTGTCCCGCGGTCGGCGGCGGCTTCGGCTCCAAGCTCAACGTCTACGCCGAGGAGCTGCTGTGCGTGACCCTGGCCCGGCGGCTCAGCGTGCCGGTCCGCTGGAACGAGGAGCGGTCCGAGAACGCGCAGGCCACGACCCACGGGCGCGGCCAGATCCAATACGTCGAACTGGCCGCCGACGCCAACGGCACGCTCACGGCCATGCGCGTTCGTCTCGTCGGCGACATGGGTGCCTACCTGCAGCTCGTCACACCCGGTGTCCCGCTCCTCGGCGCATTCCTCTACGCAGGCGTCTACGACCTCCCCAAGGCGTTCGACTTCTCGTGTACGTCGGTGTTCACCAACATGACACCGACCGACGCCTATCGCGGCGCAGGTCGCCCAGAGGCGACGTACGCGATCGAACACGCGATGGATGCGCTCGCCCGCGAGGTCGGCCTCGATCCGATGGAGCTGCGCCGCAGGAACTTCATCCCGGTCGACAAGTATCCGTACGAGGCGTACACCGGACTCGTCTACGACTCGGGCGACCATGAGAAGGCTGCGGGTGTCGCGTCCGGGCTCATCGACTACGACGGCCTGCGCGCACGCCAGGCCGAGCAGAACGGCAGCGGTGCCACCAAGCGCCTGGGTATCGGCGTATCGACCTACTTCGAGATGTGTGGCCTCGCCCCATCGCGGGTGCTCGCCTCACTCAACTACTCCGCCGGCGGTTGGGAGTCGGCCACGGTGCGCGTACTCCCGACGTCGAAGGTGCAAGTCGTCACCGGCACGGCGCCGCACGGGCAGGGCCATGAGACCGCGTGGTCGATGATCGCCGCCGAGAAGTTCGGCATCGACCCCGCCGATGTCGACGTGCTGCACTCCGATACCGCGATCGCGCCGCTCGGCCTCGACACCTACGGGTCACGTTCGCTGCAGGTCGGCGGCGTGGCGTTCGGGATGGCCTGCGACAAGGTCATCGACAAGGCCCGGCAGATCGCGGCCCATCAGTTGGAGGCGAGTGCCGACGACCTCGAATTCCACGGCGGGGTGTTCTCCGTCGCCGGGTCGGCCGACAAGGAGATGCCGCTGGCCGCGATCGCGTTCGAAGCGTTCACGGCCCACAACCTCCCCGACGATCTCGAGCCAAATCTCGAGGCGCAGGTCACCTACGACCCGCCGAACTTCTCGTGGCCGTTCGGCACGCACATGTGCGCGGTCGAGATCGACACCGAAACCGGTGAGGTCGAGATCCTCCAGTACGTCGCGGTCGACGACTGCGGTGTCAAGGTCAACCCGCTGATCGTCGAGGGCCAGGTCCATGGCGGCGTCATCCAAGGGGTGGCGCAAGCGCTGTGGGAGGAAGCTCGATACGACGAGGACGGCAACCTTCAGTCGTCCACGCTCGCCGAGTACCTCGTGCCCGCAGCGTCCGACGTCCCGCCGATCACCCTCGGCGAGAGCGTCACTCCATCACCCACCAACGAACTCGGCGTCAAGGGGGTCGGCGAGGCCGGCACCATCGGCGCCGCTCCGTGTGTCATGAACGCGGTCGTCGACGCCCTGTCGGGGCTCGGCGTCCACGACATCCAGATGCCTGCCAGTCCGCTCAACGTCTGGAACGCCATCCAGGCCGCTTCCAACAACCAGGAGACCAACCAGTGATTCCCGCAGCTTTCGACTACGTCCGCGCCGAGTCAGCCGAGGAGGCCATCGCACTGGTCGGTCAGCATGGCGACGAGGCAAAGTTCATCGCCGGTGGCCACAGCCTGCTGCCGCTGATGAAGCTCCGGCTCGCGCAGCCGTCGGTGTTGATCGACATCGGCCGACTGTCCGACCTCTCCTACATCCGCGATGCAGGCGACCACGTCGCCGTGGGCGCGCTCACGCGCCACATGGACGTCGAGAACTCTGATGTCCTCGCACAACACGTGCCACTGCTCGCTCACGCGGCGAGCCACGTCGGCGACCCCCAGGTGCGCCACCGCGGCACCATCGGTGGATCGATCGCGCATGCCGATCCCGCCTCCGACCTGCCGGCCACAACGCTCGCACTCGGCGCCACCTATGTCGTACAGGGCCCGAACGGCACACGCGAGATCGCTGCGGCCGACTTCTACAAGTCATTTCTCGAATCCGATCTCGCCGCTGACGAGATCCTGACCGAGATCCGTGTTCCCAAGATGAACGGCGCCGGCTGGAGCTTCCAAAAGTTCAACCGGCGCGCGCAGGACTGGGCGATCGTCGGCGTCGCCGCTTGGCGTCGCAACGGCGACTCCGGCGTCGGACTCGTCAACATGGGTTCGACACCAATCCTCGCCTCGAGTGTCTCGTCGGCACTCAACGGTGGTGCGACCGTCGCCGATGCTGCCGAACAAGCGACCGCCGAGACGGACG
>JASJHI010000211.1:0-3972 GCA_033791105.1 Acidimicrobiia bacterium
CTGTGGATAACGAAAGAAGCCCTGGCAGATCTTGCGATCTACCAGGGCTTTCGTTGGTGGCGGGGGTAGGATTTGAACCTACGACCTTCGGGTTATGAGCCCGACGAGCTACCGAACTGCTCCACCCCGCGTCGAAGTGGAAGTCCAACGATAGTCCCGCGAGCCGCCGGTCACAACCGTTGGGGCGCAACGAGTGTCGACGACATCACTCGACCCGCTCGCTTATCGCTCCCGACGCCGGATCGCGCAGGATGACTTTGTGTCGCCCGTCGGGGAGGGTCTCCTCCTTGATCACCTCGAGACCATCGATCGACCGGCGGGCCGTACCGATCCTCGGCGTCGAACCACCACGCCAGTCGAGGTTCACCGGCTCCCAGCGCTTCGACTCGGCAGCCCGGTAGCAGGCGTCGATGACGGCATTGACGACGTAACCGTCGTAGAACGTTTCGCGCGGTTCGGTGTCGGCATCGATCGCGTCGAACATGTCGGTGAACATGTCGACGTATCCCAGTTCGACGACCTCGTCACCGACTGGGAACAGCCACCCGGAGTCTGACTCGACCTTCTCCGCGACGTACCCGCCGCCGGCCCCCGTTGTGTACATCTCCATCCCGGTCCGCAGGAAATGGTTGAGCCAGATCGAGCCCTCGGTGCCGACCACCTCGTCGCGCAGATCCATGCCCCCGCGGAACGTCCAGCTCACGTCGAACTTGCCCAAGGCTCCGGATTCGAAGCGGATCATCGCGCTGGCGTTGTCCTCGGCGTCGATCGGGTGCACCAAGGTGTCGATCCAACAGGCGACCTCCAGCGGCCGGTTTCCCTTGCCCACATAGGTGCGGATGATCTCGATGCAGTGACACCCCAGGTCGACGATCGCACCACCACCCGCGATCGCCGGATCCCAGAACCACGAGCTGTGCGGGCCGGGATGGGTTTCGCGCGACTGCACCGAGGTGACGTCGCCGATGGCTCCATCAGCGATCGAGCCGGCGGCCTTCAGCGCTTTCGGTGCGTAGACGAGATCCTCGAGGTAGCCGGCGAAGATGCCCGCCTCTTCGACGAGATCGAGCATTCGTTTCGCCTCGTCGGCCGTGCGGCCCAACGGCTTCGTACACAACACGGGCTTGCCGACCTCGGCACACAACCGCACCGTCTCCTCGTGCAAGTGATTCGGCAGGCCCACGACCACCCCGTCGGTGTCCGGGTGGGCGATCGCCTCGGCCATGTCGGTCGTGTGGTGTGGCACATCCCACCGCTCGGCGAAGGCCCGACCTCGCTCGTCGGACCGCGAGTAGACCACGCCGACACGATCGCGTCCGCGCTGCCCGTGCAGCGTCATCGTGTAGAAGTCGCCGATCAGGCCGGTGCCCAGCATGGTGACGGTGTGTGACCGCATCATTTCTCCCCTATCGATGTACTGACGCTCACGAGCGAGCGGACCGGGATCGGATCGGCGAAACCCTTCACCATCCGGCGTCCTGCCGGCTCGAATTCGCACCCGACCGCAGCCTCGGCGAGGTCTTCGGTCACGAGCATCTCCTGCGGGACCGCCTCGTCGACGAGTCGCGCCGCGAGATTCACCACGACCCCGTAGTAGTCGCCACCCCTGGGGAGCACGTTGCCGTAGGCGAGACCGCCCCGCGGCAATACGGTTCCGCCGGGTGACGCGAAGCCCTCCATCAACGCCCTACCCACCCGGCAGGCGGCCGCCGCGTCATCGGCGACGAACATCACCTCGTCACCGACCGTCTTCACGACCTGGCCACCGACCGATGTCGCCAAGTCGTGGGCACGGCCCTCGAAGTCGCGGATGAACTCCCCGAGCTCCTCGGGTTCGAGGTCGAAGGCCAGCTCCGTGAAGCCGACGAGGTCGACGAACCCGACCGCGTACCGGTACTCGAACCGTTCGGTATTCCCCACGGACGTCCGACGCGTCCGCTCGATGGACTGCAGCACCAGCCGTCGCAGGACCGGATCGAGTGCGGCGGCGAGACCATCGATGACACCGACGCCGTCGCGCACGCTGAGCGCGAGATCCAGCTCACTCTTGCCGCCCAGGACGAGCGGCGACTCGACGTCGGCCAGGAACAACGAGACCGACGCATCGGCCATCCGACCGAACGACGACCCGATGGTCCGCACCAGCGAGAGTGCCTCGTCGGGCGTGAAAAGCCCCCAGAGTGCAGACAGCACCCCAAACGCGTTCAGTTCGTCGGACGTGTACCCCACCTCGCCGGGCGGCGACCCCTGGATCGGCCGGAACCCGAGCGCGCCACCCATCGCGACGAGCGCCTCGGCGCCAAGTTCGGTCTGGGCGAGCGCTGCGTCGCCCGCCAACCGCTCGCCCGGCACCAGCCGGTGATCGCCCATCAGCGACCCGAGCCCGTCCACGTCGAGTGCGGCGACCATCTCGTCGACCGTGAACCCGGCATCCGCCAACCAACGCAGCAGGTCGAGCCGGCCGGTCGGGACGCACTCCCTGTCGAGCAATCCCGCCGCCTCGAACTCCTCCTCGGAAGGGACCGGCAGCGGGCCGTCGTCGTCTGTCGATGGCATACCGGCAGGCTACGGCAGGTACGTTTCGTCGGTGACCAGTACCGGCGCCGACGCCGCGGCGGCCGACCGACACGAACTCGGCCGCGGTCTCACCGGTGCGGCGATCGCGGTCTGTGCGTGGTCGACCGGCACGGTCATCACGAAGCACATCGACATGGGTGGGCTCGCAATCGGCGCCTACCGCTTCTCGGTGTTCGCCATCGGGATCATCCTCTGGATGGAGATCCGGCGCACACCGTTCCGGTGGCCGGCGTTCCGCGACTCGATCTGGGGCGGTCTTGCACTCGGCCTCGACATCGCCTTCTTCTTCTCCGCGGTCAAGCTCACGAGCGTCGTCAACGCCACGATCATCGGGTCGCTCCAACCCGTGGTGGTCGGAGTCGTCGCTGCCCGTTTCTTCCACGAGCACATCCGGCCGCGCGACGCGCTGTGGTCACTCGTCGCGATCGCCGGCGCAATCGTCGTCGTCGTGAGCGGTTCCGGAGAGGGGGAGAGCAGCTGGAAGGGCAACCTCCTCGCGGTCGGCGCCATGTTCGCCTGGAGCGGGTACTTCATCGCGTCGAAGCGATCGAAGGATTACATGACCTCGACGGAGTTCACTGCCGGGACCGCGGTCTGGACCGCGATCATCTGCACCCCGCTCGCTCTCCTCTTCGACCAGGATCTCTCCTTCCCGTCGGCGACCAACTGGTTCTGGCTGTTCGCGATGATCATCGGTTCCGGGATCGTCGGACACGCCTTGATGAATTGGTCGCTCGTCCGGATCCCGTTGTGGGTCGGCTCGACGTTCACCCTCCTCATCCCCGTGTTCGCGGCCGTACTCGCATGGGTCTTCCTCGACGAGGGGATCGAGCCGGCGCAGATCGCTGCGATGGCTGTCGTCATCGGTGCACTGTCCGCGATCGTGTACGGCCAGCGCCGACAAGTCGTGGCCGAGATCGCCGCGGAAGAAGTGGTCGCCTGACCTGAGCGCCGAACGCCTCGCTGATTCGTGTCGGCGATGTAGTGGAGAACGGTTTTCGCCGACACGAATCCAGGCCGTGCGGTCGCCGGTCGTGTCGGGTCGAGCGAGCGTCGCGTGCGGTACCGTCGACGGCGGGAGATCGCGTCGCGGTCAACTCGACAGAAACAGGAAGGATCGAGCGGGGCAATGGGGTTGTTCGGAAGACGCAATGCGGACGAGCAGATCGCGGTCCTGCGTGCCGAGCTTCGGGCGATGCACGAGCAACTCGACACCGGCGACAGATCGCGGACAGCGCTCGCGTCGGAAGTCGACCGACTGGCCGGGCAGGTCGCGCGACGGCCCGACGAACGAGAGAGCACGCTCGAGACGACGCCGGCCCCACTTGCGCCGCCCCCAGCTCCGCCGACATTGTCGCCGCCGACCGCGCCCATGCCGCCGGCCGATCCCGCGCG
>JASJHI010000212.1:0-2926 GCA_033791105.1 Acidimicrobiia bacterium
TGCGTTCGCCGTGGAGACCCCGACGAGCGCCACCGACGCGGGGACGATGGCCGGCACCTCGGTGGTGGTCGGTGATGACGACGACGTCGACGATCCCGGTGAGGAGGTCGCGACGAGGGGCGCGTCCGTGTCGTCCGGCGCGGCCGCTGCGCCGTCGCCCGCGTCCGACAATTCGAAGGTCGCGTCCTCACCCCCTTTGAAGCGGTCGAACTGGCCGACGCTGAGATAGAAGGTGACGAGGCATCCGACGAGTAACGCCCCGCCGGCCACGGGCGCCCAGCTGATCGGTGATCGGTCGCCCCACCAACGTCCGATCACTCCCTCGCGCACCGGCGTTTCGATGAAGCGGTACGAGAGTTCCGATACCACGATCGTGATCAGCATCGCGAGAAGGAACAGGTCGAGCGATCCGTCGGTGGCGCCGACGATCACGAAGATCGGCCAGCTCCAGAGGTACAGCCCGTAGCTGCGTTTGCCGATCTCGACGAGCGGCATCGTCGACATGAACCAGCGGAATCCGGCCGCCGCGGGATGCACCGAGACGAGCACCGCGATCAGCGACAGCACCGACACGAGCGGCATCAGCCACTGGTAGACGTACGCCTCGACGAGCGAGGCCACGGCAAACGCGCAGCAGAGTCCCGCGACCGCTGCGGCACCGAGCGGATCGAGGATCTTGCCGACCGGCGCGCCGAGCGCCTTCGGCCAGACCCACGGTCGCCAGAGGAATGCCGCGCCGGCACCGAGCAACAGGCCCGACGACCGCGTGATCGTCGAGAGGTAGAGAAAGTTGGTGCGGTCGAGTTCGGCGAAGAGTGTCGGTGGGCCGGCGAGCAGGGTCGGTGATCCCGAGTGCAGCCAGAACGTGAAGACCATGACACCAACCGACGCCGCGAGAACGAGCCCGCCGATCACCTTGCGGGACGGGATCAGCGCGACGAGCGCGGCGAAGACAAGCGGCCAGATCAGGTACCACTGCTCCTCGACGGCGAGGCTCCACAGATGGCGCAGCAGCGGTGGCTCGCCGGCGAAGTACGGGACGTCGCCGAGGATTTGGCCCCAGTTGCCGACGTAGAAGATCGCCCACGGGAAGTCGCGTTTGAGCTGGGAGAGCTGGTCCTGCGATCCCCAGAACACCGCCCACACCGCAACGGCGGCGAGCATCGCGAACAATGCCGGGAACAGGCGCCGCACACGGCGCATCCAGAACTGTCCGAATGCGATGCGATCGTGACGCTCGAACTCCTGGAGCAGGAGCGACGTGATCAGGAACCCGGAGACGACGAAGAAGACCTCGACACCGAAGAACCCACCGTGCATCCACGAAAAGCCCGCGTGGTAAAAGAGCACGCCGATGATCGAAACGGCACGCAGGCCGTCGAGCGCCGGCTGGTAACCCATCGACGGGAGCGCGGCGCCGGAAGGCGTCGACTCCGGAAGCATCGCAACACGCTACCGGCGCGCCATTCCTGCAAACCGTCAGTCCGTCGCATCCTGGATCTGCGGCCCATCGCCGTCGGCATCCGCCGGCGGCGCGAGCCGATCAGCTACACGTCGACGTCGATCCACACGAGCCGGTGATCCGAACTCGGGAACGGGAACGTCCCGACCAGCGCAAACAGCGGATTGCTTTCGAGCGGCCAGAAGACTCCGGCATCGGTGATGCGCAGGTTCTTGCTCGGCAGTACGTAGTCGGCGCGCAGGTTGCCCGGCGCGGAGTCGTTGAAATCTGCCGTGTCGAACGCGGGGTCGCTGAGATGGGTGTCATTCGCTCCGCCCGTGAGCGCCGACTGTTCGGTACCACCAGGACTGGACGGTGTGACCTTGTCGTTGACACGCGGGTTGTCCGTCAACTGCTGGATCGCCCCCGGGATGCTGTCGCCATCGAGCGGGTCGGAGTTCTGGTCTCCGGCGATCACGAACCTCGAGCCGGGCTTCAGCCCGCCGTGGTTGCCGTCATCGTCGTAGATATATCTCCCGACCGCGGCACCCGGACCGACGTAGTCAGCCCAGAAGCGGATCTCGTCGTGATTGCGGGTGCCGTTGCGATCCTCGGGGCCGTCGAACACCGGCGGTGTCGGATGGCTCACGAGGAAGTGGACCGTCTTCTTGCCGATCTCGATCGGCAGGTCCCAATGGCTCTTCGACGAGAGACGGAACACGTCGAGCTCGGCCGGCGAGTACCACGGTGTACCGGGTGGGTCCTCGGGCAGCAACGCCCCCGGCATGTCCTTCCAGAGGAAGTTCTGGAACGTGCGGATCGCCGCGTAGTCGATCGGATGCATCGAGTACACCACCATCCCGAATTGGCCCGGGAAGGCGCCGAAGCCGAACGAGTCACCGCCGTAGTTCAGGAATCCCGGGAAGCCCTGATCCGGGAGGGGTTGGATGATGCCGTTGTTGTCGAGGTCGAGTCCAGAGTGGATTCCCGTGTTGGAGGGTGCCACGAATCGATACGGATAGTCGATCGGTGCCGCTCCGCCCTGCGACAACGACAGATAGTTCGTCTGGAACAGTCCGGCGGCGACTCCCCCCGCGTCGTAGTCGAACTCATTGACGAGCAGGACCTCTGGTCGCGTCCGCTGGATGATCTCGGCGACCGTGGCCGCCTGGGCGTTCGCCGGCGTGCTGAGGTCGGTGATGAGAACGCCACTGAGGTTCCGGTTGAGCGACGCGTTGAACGTCGCGAACCGCACGGGATCGGATTTGCCGCCCCCTCCTCCCGCGTCGACCGGGTGGGCGAGTACCGCCGCGGACAACATCGCCAGTCCGGCGACCAGCGCCAGCCCTCTGCGCTTCTAACGTTTAGTGCGGATCATGGATCCCTCCTTTGTCTGGTTTGCCGGGCCGGGACATGGGTCCCGGACCGGCACTGTGGCTGTCTCGTCCGATGGCGTGACAGCTGAGATATCGGGCGCCCCGTGGT
>JASJHI010000213.1:0-8296 GCA_033791105.1 Acidimicrobiia bacterium
GTCGTCGATGCCGCTGCAGCGGGGATCATCTCCGGCGTCGAGGCGATCAGATACAGCGCGACACTCGCCGGCGACGGTCTGGTCACGGCAGCCGCGGACGCGCTGCAGGTCGTCATCACGGACACGAACCGCGACCGGGCCCACCACTGGCGTTCGTCCCAGGACGTCCACGGCCACACCGAGCCCGGTGGTCCCGAGACCGACGTGCTGACTCCTACGAACGCCGACCAGCGCCTCGAGGTCTTCGCCGGCCACGATCCCGACCAGCAGACCATCGCCGTTCAGGAGGGCCCGGTCGCCGCAACCGCGACCAGCTACGGCGAACCGTTCGCGTACCGGCCCGAGGATCGTGCCGTGATGGCGGTTGACGGCGACCCTGCGACCGCCTGGCTCGTCGGCGATCACGGCGATCCGATCGGCGAGCGGATCGAGTTGGCCGTCGACGGACCAGTGAGTTCGTCGACCGTCAGGCAGCCAGCGCCACGGCCGGGCGGACGGGCGATCCGTCGTGTGATCCTGCGGGTCGACGGTATCGAGATCGGAGACGTCGACCTCGGGCCCGCGTCGTGGACCGACGCCGGACAACGACTGGCCATCGCCACCACCGGCCCCGCGACGGTGTCGATCGAGATCGCGGAAGTCGATCTCGGCGATACGGCCGTCAGGGCGTCACGAGCTGGCGTGGGCTTCGTCGAGATCGATTTCGGCCTCGGCCCCACCACCGAGTGGGTCAGGCCGCCGGTCGACGCCGTCGACGCGGCGTCAGGGCAGCCGCTGTCCGTCGTGCTGACACGTCTGCGCGTGGGAGCGCTTGATCCGTGGCGCAGCGATCCGGAACCCGAACTCCACCGCGTCATCGAGCTCCCGGACGACCGAGCGATCGAGCCGGAAGTGACACTTCGACTCGATCCGCAAGCGGACGACGTGACACTTGCAGGGATCCTCGCGCCGGGGAGCGCTGACCATGTCTCGATCGCGTCCGCACGGTTGACCGGGGCACCTCACAGGGCGGGATTGTTCGCCACGGACGGTGACCGCTCCACCGCGTGGACGACGCCGTACGACGGCGCGCTCGGCGCATCGCTGACGGTCCCGCTCTCCGACGTTCTCGAGGGTTCCTTCGACCTGATCCAGTTGCCCGGCCCGTACTCGGTCGTCAGCAGCCTCGAGCTGATCGATGAAGAGGGTGCGATCGTCGTGGCGGTTCCGCCGCCCGATCAGGGCGGGCGGAGTGTCGTTTCGCTCCCACGGGCCGTGCGCGGGGACACGGTCACGCTGCGGATCACGGACATCGCCGCGGAAACCACCATCGACCGGCGCTACGGCGATCGCGTCGTACTACCGGCGTCGATCGCCGAGGTTGCCGCACCGGGGGTCGCGACGGCCTCGATCGATCCGGCAACCCAGGTCGTCGCCGCCTGTCGCGCCGACCTGCTCACCGTCGACGGAACGCCGTCACCACTGAGCTTCTCCACGACGGTCGCCGAGCTGCTCGCCGGCGCGCCGGTTGCGGCCACGGTCTGCGACGCCCCCCTTGACCTCGAAGGCGGGGAACACCGCGTCCGGTCGATGGCGCGTCACGCGGGCTACACCCTCGATCGTCTCGTATTGTCCGACGCTGGACCAACCGATGTCGCAGATCAACCCGTCGGCGTGCTGATCGAGCGCGACGACACCCGGGACCGGACCGTGCTCGTCGACCCTTGCCCGACCGGGTGTTGGGTGGTGCTCGGCGAAGGATTCAGCGAGGCATGGGAGGCGACGGCAGATGGAACCGACCTCGGGCCGCCACAGATTGTGGACGGGGGCTTCAACGGATGGTGGCTCCCCCCGACCACGTCGGCAACCGCCGTCGAGTTCCGCTGGACCGCCCAGCGGCCCGTGACGCTTGGGCTGGCGGTCTCCCTGGCGTCGATCGTGGCGTGTCTGCTGATCGTGGCGTTGACACGTCGGCGCGGCCCGCCGACTCCGCGGATGCCGACGCCGGTGCGAATCGGCGGCCCCGCTCGGTCGGCTCCGGAGCTGCATCGAGGCTGGGTCGTCCCGATGTCGCTGTTGATCGTCGGCGGTCTGCTCATTCAGCCCGTCTGGGGGCTCGTCGGCGGCGCGCTCGGCATTGCTGCATTGCTGCTCGCCCGGGTCGTTCCCCTCGGTGTCGGAACGCTGTTGGGCTCGATGGGTCTCGGACTCGTCGCATTCGTCGCGCTTGCTGTGATGTGGATCGAACGGCGCGATCTGCCTTCGCCGGACGCAGGGTGGACCGAGTCGTTCGCCCGTCTGAACGGCGCGGCGGTCCTCGCAGTCGTCTGCGTTGCAATCGGGGCGCTGGCGACACCCCGGCCCGCCGATAGTGTCCGGTTCTCGTGCGCACCCTGATCATCGTCCCGACGCATGAGGAGGCCGAGAACATCGGCGTGCTCCTCGACCGCCTCGACGAGCACGTTCCCGATGCCGATGTCTTGGTTGTCGACGACGCCTCGTTCGACGGCACGCGTCAGATCGTGAAGGAGCGAGCCGCGCTCGACCCGCGGATCACCCTGATCGAGCGTGCCGAGAAGCGCGGGCTGGGCGACGCCTACACGTACGCGTTCGGGATCGGCCTCGAGCGCGGCTATGACGCGTTTGTCGAGATCGACGCCGACCTCTCCCACGATCCGGCGGTGCTGCCCACGATGCTCGACCTCACGCGTCGCGGCATCGCCCTGGTGATCGGTTCACGCTACGTTCCCGGCGGCAGCGTCGTCGGCTGGCCCCGTCGCCGAACCTGGCTGTCACGGTGGGGTAACCGCTACGCCGCGATCCTGCTCGGGCTGGCGGTCAACGACGCCACGGCGGGCTTTCGCGTCTATCGCGCCGATGCGCTGCGCACGATCGGTCTCGACGGTGTGCAGGCCGGCGGCTACGGATTCCAGGTCGAGATGACGTACCGCACCGTTCGCGCCGGCCTCGGTGTCGTCGAGGTGCCGATCGAATTCCGTGACCGCGTCGCGGGTTCGAGCAAGATGGATCAGGGCATCGTCACCGAGGCGTTCAAGCTGGTGACGTTCTGGGGGCTCGCCGACCTCGTGACACTCCGTCGTCGTCACCGCGCCTACTCGACCGAGTCGACGACGCCAGCCGAATCCGACTGACCGACGCTGTCGCCCAAGAGGGAGAGGTGCCGGGTGGCGACGGACGTCCACGAGAACACCGCAGCGTGGTCGACCGCGGCCTCGGCGAGTCGGTTTCGGCGCCGGTCGTCGGCGAGCAGTGCGGTGACGGCGTCGCCGAGGCGTTCGGCGACCGACGCCGGTGTGCCGTGATCGGACACGAGGAGTCCCGTTCGATCCGGCTCGGCAGCGCCTCGATGTCCGGCGATGTCGGTGGCGACGCAGGGTGTGGCGCAGGCGCCACCCTCGGTGAGCGACATGCCCCAGCCCTCGGCATGGGAGGCGCTGACCACCAGCCAGGCGCGGCGGTACGCCTCGAGCAATTCCGTGTCGTCGACACGTCCGAGCAGCCGTACCCACTCGGCCGCCTCGTGCTCGGCGATCCATGCCGCGACTGCGGAGCGGTCCGGACCGTCGCCGACGATGTCGACGGTGAGCATCGGGTGCGCGCGTCGTGCACGCTCGAGCGCTTCGAGGGCGAGGCGCTGACGCTTGACCGGCGCGAGGCGGCCGACGATGACCACATGGGGTCTGACGCTGCGACGTTCCCTGTCGGGTGTGAAGCGCTCGTGCACCCCCGGGGGGATCACGGTCAGGTGCTCGATGCCAAGCGCTCGGATCTCCGCTGCCGACGAGTCCGACAGCGTGGCGATGTTGCTACCGCGGTACACGAGCGGAGCAATGCGTGTCTCGACCAGTCGCCCGCCGGCGCTGAGTGGGAAGGGCAGTGCGTCGTCCCACATCTCGCGGTGGACGTGGTGCATCCACACGACGCGGCGGCGCGGCGCCCAGAGCGGCCCGAACCACGGCACGCCGTTCCAGATCTCGATCGTGGCCGTGCTCGGTGGCCGCCGACGGATCGACTGGCGGCCGATGACGCGGGCGAACACGTCGAAGCGCCCGCCTTGCTGAATCACGTCGTATCCGTTGCGCGAGAACGAACGCGCCCGGTCGACCGTCGACGTGCGGTGTGTGATCGTCACACCCACCTCCGCCCAGCGGCGGAAGATCTCGTCGGCGTGCAGCTCTGAGCCACCGGCGTCAGGGTCGTCGAGATCGCGCCATGCGTACGATTCGACGCTGTCGATGCCCAGCCGCCGAAGCCGGGCGGCCGCCGCCTCGAGGCGCTCCCCCGGTCCATCCGAAGTCATCGATCGAGGCGACGCCACACCGAACCGGGCAGATAACGCATGATGCCGAACACGACGGCCAGTACACCTGGCACCCATACGACACTGCGCCGCCGATGAAGACCAGCAGCGACGGCAGCGGCGACCGCGTCCGGATCGGTGGCGAACGGCGCATCGTCCATTCCGGCGGTCATCTTGGATCGGATGAAGCCGGGCCGCACCGTCATGACGGATGCGCCGGAGCCGTGGAGCGCGTGGGCGAGACCGGTGGAGAAGGCGTCCTGGCCCGCCTTGGTCGCCCCGTACACGAAGTTCGAGGGACGCGTGCGGATCCCGGCGACGCTCGACAATACGATCAGCGTGCCGTGCCCCTGGGTGCGCAACTGGCCGGCCACTGCGAGGCCGGAGCTGACAGCGCCGGTGAAGTTGACGTCGGCGAGGCGGGCGGCAGCGGCGGGATCATCGGCCGCATCGTTGCCGAGTTGTCCGAACGCCTGGATGACGATGTCGAGGTCGCCGAATCGGTCGCTCAACTCTCCGACGAACGTGGCATGCCCGTCGTGGTGGGTCGCGTCGAACGCAACCTCGACGACCTCCACACCGGCGGAGTCGATGTCATCGGGCAGCTCGAGGTCGGACTCCCCGCTCGGTGAGCGAACGGCGAGCACGACGGTGCGCAGCGCTGGTGTGGCGAGGGCTCGAACGATCGCTCTGGCGATGTCGCTCCCACCGCCGAGCACGACGATGGTCTGGGGTTGGCTGAGGGCATTGTTCACGTCGGGTCCGATCGTTCTACTGCAGGTGTTGGGCGAGGTGCCGGTGAGCTCAGAGCAATCCGAGGCGACGTGCCTGGTCGCTGCGCCACCGTCGGTTGGGGTCGACGCGCGCGCGAACGTTGCTCCACTCGTCGAGATCGGGATAACCGGCGCGGATCACCTCGGGTGTCGTGTGGGCATCTTTGGCGAGGTAGTGCCGCCCACCCGCGGCGATGACCAGCGAGTCGAGGTCGGCGAGCAATGGTCCGAGGCCGTGCAGCCCCGCGGGGAGGTCGAGAGTGAGGGTCCACCCGGGCATCGGGAAGCTGAGGTGCCCTCCGCTGCGTTCGCCGAGGCGCTTGAGGACCGCGAGGAAGCTGGCGTGCCCAGCGTCGGAGACGCGGGTGATCACGGCACGCAAGGTGTCGACCGCCTCGAACGGCACGACGAACTGGTATTGGAGGAAACCGTTGCGTCCGTAGAGGCGGTTCCAATCGCCGACCATGTCGAGGGGATGGAAGAAGCCGGTGATGCCTTCGACTCCCCGGTGTCGGCGTGGAGCCTTGCGGTACCAGACCTCGTTGAACGCGCGCACTGCGGGTCGGGGCAGCACGTTGGGGACATGCTGCGGTACACCGGGCAGTGTGGGCGGATCGAAATGCAGGGGATCCTTGGATGACCGTCGGCGGTGCTCGTCGAAGTCGGCCATCGTGGCGTGGTCGGCGCGTGTGAGTACCGACCGGCCGAGGCTCGAGCCGGTGGCCAGCAGGTCGATCCAGGCAACGGAGTAGCGATAGCGGTCGTCGCCCTCCTCCATGGTCGCGACGAGAACGTCGAGGTTCGGAACACGCTCGGTGTCGACGAGACAGCTGCTCGTCTCGATCGGGATGAGACGGAATGTGGCCTCGAGAACAATGCCGGTGAGGCCCATCCCCCCGATGGTCGCCCGCCACAGCGCCGGATCGGAATCCGGGGTGACGTGGGTCTCGGACCCATCGGCGAGGAGCATCGTCATCGACAGGAGGTGCCGGCCGAAGCTGCCGTCGGTGTGGTGGTTCTTGCCGTGGATGTCGCTGGCAATGGCGCCGCCGACGGTGACGAACCGGGTTCCTGGCGTCACGGGGACGAACCAGCCGAGCGGCACGATACGCCGCAGCAGCGTGTCGAAGTCGACCCCGGAATCGACTGTGGCGGTGCCCTCCAGCGTGTCGACATCGATCGGTTCGACCCCGGGATCGAGGCGCAGGACCGTCCCGCCACCGTTCTGAGCAGGATCGCCGTACGAACGACCGAGACCGCGCGGAATGAGTCCGCGGCCCGAGACGTCGAGTCGGCCGAGGGCACCGAGGGTGGTGACGTCGTCGCGTCCCAGTTCCGCGACGGTGCCGCGGCTCGGCGAGGTACGCCCCCAGCCGCTGAGCAGCGTGTCGCGTCTTCGCACGTTCATCGTCGATCTTCGATTCTGTACGCCGGGCCTCAGTAGGGCCACTCGGGTTCGGGTCGCCCGAGCCGCACGAGCACGCGGCCGAGGCCGAGCGTGAGGAGCAGCTTGAGCGTGACGTTCCACGCGAACCAAGGGAGCTGAAGCAATTGACGGGTTGCGTTGACGATCCGCGGGCCACGATCCGCGGGGAGGTCGGCACGGTAGATCGTCATCGAGCGCGACCGGCCGACATAGCGAAATTTCGTCCCCGGTACGAGCTGTCGGAGAATCGCGCCGGTCACTCCGATCGACGAGAACGAGTCGTGGATGAGCATCGCGCCGCCACCGGTGACGCGGTCTCCCCACGAGCGGATGTCGGACAGCGCGGGACCGTACCGGTGCGCTCCGTCGATGTAGAGCACGTCCACGTCGCCGGCGATCGCGCTGAGTGCATCGTCGGAGAATGCCCTGACATGCCGGACGCGATGGGCCACACCAGCCGCGGTCAGGTTTGTGTTGAACACCTCGTGGTCGTCGGCTGCCTGATCGTCGAAACCGTCGAGCTCCTGCGGACCGCGGTCGTTGCCCGCGTGCGGATCGATGGCGATCACGGTCACGGTCGGAGCTGCAGCGGTTGCGAGCACGATGGTCGATCGGCCTCGAAAGCTGCCGATCTCGTCGATCGTGCCGCCGTCCGGGCAGCGAGTGGCGGCATCGTGCAGCGCGGCTGCTTGTCCCGGAGTCATCCAACCGTCGATTCCGTCGACTCGCTCGAGCACGGCTGGAAGCGACGACGGGTGCGTGGTCGGTGGTGCTTCACTCATCTCGGATTACTCGTTTCGGAGTTCGTATCGATGCCCCAAGCATGCGGTCATGATGCATAGACGGCAACCCCGTAGATGATCACCCAACAGAGGCCGAGTAGTTGGATGACCCGATCGCCCATGAACACATCCTCGGGCGCACCACCCTGACCGCGCTCGAGAACGAGCAGATAGCGGAACAGCGCGGTGAGCATCGGCACGATGGACAACTCGTACCAGGGTAGGTCGGCCGTCGACAGCGCGCTCGTCTCGAACGCCCAGACGCAATAGCTGATCAGGGCGCCCCCGAGGCTGACCGCGAGCACCATCTGCAGATACGCGAGCGTGTACGTCTCGAGTGTGGCCCGCGTACCGGCGGCATCACCGACGTTGCGCAGTTCGGCGTACCGCTTCCCGACGACGATGAACATCGATCCGAACATGATGCACAGCACGAACCAGCGCGACATCGGAACGTCGACCGCGACTGCGCCGGCGGCGGCACGCAGGACGAAACCGGCCGCGACGGTGACCATGTCGACGACGGCGACGTGCTTGAGCCAGATCGAGTAGCAGATCGTGAGTCCGATGTACATCGCGAGCACGGCGACGGTCTGCCAGCGGCCTGTCAGCGCGCTCAGCCCGAGTGCCACCAGTGGCAGCACCACTCCGGCAACTCGGGCCGCGGTGATCGAGAGTTCTCCGGCGGCGATCGGCCGATTGCACTTTGTCGGGTGGCGACGGTCGGACTCGACATCGAGGATGTCGTTCCAGAAGTAGATACCGCTCGCTGCGGCGCAGAACGCGACGAACGTGATCACGGTCAGCAGTAGCTCGCGCGGCTGGTCGAGCACTCCCGCTGCGCCGGGCGCGGCGAATACGAGAACGTTCTTCAGCCACTGCTTGGGCCGAGCGGTACGAATCAGGCCGGAAATCACTGCTGAGAAGGTAGCGCCACGGACGTACTCCGAAGTGTGACCCGCCTGGTCTTGTCGCCGCCGAACTGACTCAGGAAGTCGGGGAGGGAAGCCAGGAG
>JASJHI010000214.1:0-3524 GCA_033791105.1 Acidimicrobiia bacterium
GCCAGCATCCCGCGGCAATCGCCGGTGCGACGAGGGAGAGGGCGAGTGAGGTGGCCGAGGCGCCGGTGCACCGCAGCGAGCGGCCTCTCACCAGGCCACCCTCCGGAAAGAACGCCGTCAGGTCGGGTGGGAGCGGCAGCGTGCGTTCGCGGGCAAGCGAAACCGGGGCGACCCGCTCGCCCAGTGCGGCCAGGGCCCCGGGCAGCGATGCAGCACCCAACGCGGAAGAAGCGGCGCCGGGATGTCCGATCGAATCGTGTACCTGATCGAGCGCCAGTTCCATTCACATCATGGTATCGAACTCTTGTTCGATCGAACTAGAGGAAAAGGAGCACCAAAAAGGTGGAGGAAACCGCCGCTACTGTTTGGCGTTCCAGCGCTCGCGCGCTTGACGGCTGCGCTCGAGCAGGTCTGCCGGAATCCGCTTCGCGGCCTCCGAGAGCGCCGTGTCGCCGTCATCACCGGACGCGCTCCCACCGCTCGCGGCATCATCGGCCGGGGTCTCGGCCGGCTGGAGATCCTCGAACGACGGTGGCTCGACACCCGGCGTCCAGTAGGTGTAGAGATCGCGCACGACGTCGGCGAGCCCATCCGAGCCGAAACCTTCGCTGATGTCGACCGTGACGATGTTGGAGTACACGTGTAGCGCGTCGATCTGGCCGGTGGCGAACAGCCGCCTGGCGAGTTCGTCCGACGGTGTGTCGCCGTACGCATCGTCGACCGAGCGGAATCGCTCGTGGCCCATGCCGGAGAGGGTGCGATTGAGCTCGAAGCGGACGACACCCGGCGTGGAACTCGGCTTCTCGGTGACGTCGACCAACTGACCCATGGAGCCGCCACGCTAGCGCCCGGCGTCGACCACACCCAGCGGCGTCGACCGGGCGCTCAGAGCAACGCGTCGTGCAGAACGGTGGGGAACTCGGCAGGGGTCGTGGACATGACGCGTGCTCCGAGCGCTGCCAACGCTGCGGCATGTGCGTGGTCGTGGGCGGGGGTCCCCTCGTCGCTCAGCGCCAGCAACACCACCACCGTGGCTCCCGACGCGATGAACTCCCCTATCTTCTGCCGCATCAGCTCACCGTTGCCGCCCTCGAAGAGATCCGAGATCAAGAAGAGCACCGTTTCTCGCGGTCGCTCGACGAGCGTGCCGCAATAGTCGAGTGCGTTGCTGATGTCGGTCCCACCGCCGAGTTGGACACCGAAGAGCACCTCGACGGGATCGTGGAGGAATGGCGTCAGATCGGTGACCGCCGTGTCGAATGCAACGAACTGCGTACGCAACGCCGGCAACTGCGCGAGCACGCCACCGAAGAGGGACGCATACACGACGCTGTCGGCCATCGAGCCAGACTGATCGACGGCGATGATCACGTCGCGCGCCAGGCTCCGTTGGCGGCGTCCGTGTCCGATGAGTCGTTCCGGCACGACGGTGCGGTGCTCCGGAATCCAGTGCCGGAGGTTGGCCGAGATCGTGTGCGGCCAGTCGATGTCGCTCGGGCGCGGCCGGCGCGAACGCATGGACCGGGCGAGTGCACCCCTTACCGCCTGACGGGTCTGGTCGGTGAGTCGGCGTTCGATGTCGGCGAGTACGGACGCGATGACCTGCCGCGCGGTGGCACGCGTCTCGTCGGGCAGCACGCGGTTGAGCTCGACGAGCAGCGTCACCAGATGAAGATCGGGTTCGACCGAGCCGAGTAGTTCGGGCTCGAGCAGGAGTTGCTTGAGGTCGAGCCGCTCGACAGCGTCGCGCTGCATGATCTGCACGACCGGTGTCGGGAAGTAGCGCCGGATGTCGCCGAGCCAACGCACGACACCGGGCTTCGATCGACCCAAGCCGCCGCCACGCCGTCCCTGGTTGGCACCGCGGCGAGTGTCGGCAGAACGGTCGTAGAGCAACGCGAGCGCAGCATCGATCGCTGCGTCGTCGCCGGTGAGGCCGGGACGGGACGCGTCGGCGACGTCATCGACGTCATCGACGTCATCGAGCGCGCCGTCCGCCGCCGATCCCAACACGAGCCTCCAGCGCCGGCGGCGTTCGATCTCCGACACGCGCGGCACGGCCGTCTCGTCCATCACGTCACGTCCATCGACTCGTCCACGGATCCCGGCAGGCCGAGCATCGCTCGAACGGTGACGAGCGCGGCAGCGGCTCGATCGGGATCGACATCGTCGCCGAATCCGCTCGAGCGGACCACCGCCGCCCCCATCGCGAGACGCATCAATTGTCGACGCTCGGCAGGCTCGAACGACCCGAACGTACGCCGGAGCAGTGCCACCACATCGGCGAACGCGTCGGGGGTGAGCGAGGCCAGCCAGCCGTCGACCACACCCAGCAGCTCGCGGTCGTGCAGCAGCACGGTGCCCGCACCGGCGAGGAACCCCTCGACGAACGCCGCGCCCGCGGTGGGAGGTGTGCCCGGTGTGAGCGCCTGGGACAGCCGCGCCTCCACGCGCGCCGCGGGCCACAGGTTGCCGTCGTGCAGCAGACGACAGGCGCGTCCCTGGACGAGTCCGTGGACGCGACGCCCGCCCGTGAGCGCCGCCAACTCGTCGGCGAACGCGCCAGATCGAGCCGGGTGATCGAGCAGTGAGAGCGCTGTCTGGACCCCGGCGAGCCGATCGATCATCAGCGCTGCGGCATCGTCGTCGAGCGAAACGCAGGCCGGCCCGATTCCGGCGACGATGCGCACGACGAGTCCATCGAAAACAGCGCGTAGTGATGTGGCATCGCTGCCGCGCACGTCGCCGTAGCGGAGCGCGGTGGCAAGGGGGCCGAGCGACTCCATCAGGTGCGTGACATCGGGGTCGCCGGCAGCTCGGTCGGACAACAACGCGACCGCCGGCCGGACGACATCGGGAAGGTCGGCGAGCAGTGCCTGCTCGAGGATCCCGACGAGCTCGGCGAGTCCGGCGGCGACCGCGGCCCGCTCGAGCAGCCGCGCAGAGGCGGCCGATTCGATGGTCGTGCCGTAGGCGGCCCGTTCGATCAGGCGCACCGACAACTCGGGTTCCCATGACAGTCGCCAGGTCTCGCGGAACGTACCAGAGGAGCCGCGGCCCTCCTCTCGGACTCCCCACGGAATGCCGAGTGCCAGCAGTCGGTGCAAGAGGCGCGACTTGCGCAGCCCGGATGGCGCGCGCAGATCGACTTCGAGCACCCGAGTTCCGGGCTCGGGCTGCAATCGCGCCGAGCGCTGCGAGCGGGAGAGATCGCGCGCCAGCGGTACCTGCGGAGCGCCGTCGGGCACGGTACCGAGGGCATCGCCGACGACGAGTTCCTGGCGCAGCAGGTGCATCCCTCCCATGACGGCGTCGGCGGCGTCGAGCACCTCGCCCAGGCCCGCCCGAGGTCGATCGCGGAGCGCGGCGAGCGACTGGGCAAGACGGGTCCCAGCGATAAGATGATCGGGCGACGCGGCCAGTCCACGCGAGCGCAAGACGCGGGCGGACTCGACGAAGAAGCGTCCGACCCCGTCAGGGCCCGGGTGATCGAAGACGTGTGCATACCACCCGGGGCTCTCGAC
>JASJHI010000215.1:0-5868 GCA_033791105.1 Acidimicrobiia bacterium
CAGCCTCGAGAACTACTACGCGACCGGACCGCTCGCACATCGACACCCCGAGCCCTTCGACACGATGAAGGAAGACGTCGCAGCACTCCGCGCGCTGGTCGAGACGGCATCGGCCGGAGGCGACGCATGACCGTTGGACAGGAGCCGATCGGACTGGGGCTCATCGGCCTCGGTCGCCTCGGCCGAGTGCGCGCCGAGATCGCGGCACGCCAGGTGCCCGGCGCGCGACTTGCCGCGGTCTACGACATCGACGCCGAGCTCGCCGCAGCCACCGCTGCCGAGTTCGGCGCGGTGGCAGTCAGCTCGGTCAGCGCGGTGGTCGACCATCTCGATGTCGCGGGCGTGATCGTCGCGACCCCGACCGGGCTTCATGTCGACCCGGTCACGGCAGTCGCGAAGGCCGGTAAGGCGTTGTTCTGTGAGAAACCGCTCGCTTCCTCCCTCGACGACACCCGGCTGCTCGTCGACACGATCGACCAGGCCGGGATCGCCTGCCAGATCGGATTCAACCGCCGTCGCGACCCGGACCACCTCGATGCCCGCCGCCTCATCACCGAGGGTCGGATCGGCACCCCGACCTACCTCCGCAGCCACATCCGAGACCCCTTCCCTCCACCACCCTGGGCACTCGATCCAAACACTGGTGGCGGACTCTTCTTCGACATGCTCATCCACGACATCGACGCCGCGCGGATGCTGATGGGAGCCGAGATCACCTCGGTGTACGCGCAAACCGCGAACCTCGTCGTCGACCCCGAAGGCATCGACGGGTTCGCCGACAACGCAACCGTCGCAGTCACGTTCGACACTGGAGCGCTCGGCCACTTCCACGGCTCGGTTCACGCGCGCTACGGCTACGATATCCGCGCCGAGATCTTCGGCTCCGGTGGCGCAATCGAACTCGGCCGCCTCAACCACCGCGATGTCACTCTCCGAACCGAATCCGATGGTGTCACCCAACCATCGACGTTCCAGACCCGTGACGGCATTCCCCACGCCTTCACTCGCTTCCCCGACGCCTACCGGAACGAGATCGTGGCCTTCGCCGACACCATCACCAACGGCACCACCCCGAGCGTCGACCACCACGACGCTCTCGCCGCATACCGAGTCGCAGTCGCCTGCCAACGATCGGCGGCCCAACACCGACCAGTGGATCTCATCGAGATCGAATAGCCAAGATGGCGCTGGCGCGGCGTTCCGACTCCCAGTGAGGGTTCGGACCTTTCTGATGTCAAAGTCAGTTGGCTTCTACGTCCTCAGCTTGAGAAGCTTTGGTTCGGTTCCCGTTCACAACGCTGTGAGCAGGCGAAACGCAAGCTTTCCAGGAGTCGCCGCGATGGCCGTACAACAGACGTGCAACTCCTTCGAATCGTGTTCGTCGGTCGCTGCGGCCATGACACGTGTTCTACATCTTGTAGAGTAAATTGTATGACGACGCCAGTGCCGACCCGGTTCAGCGACGAGGAGCTCGCGATGATCGACCGCTTGGTCGAGGATGGCATTGCTGACAGCCGCTCAGCCGTCATCCGGCGTGGGGTTCACCACCTCGTCGACTCTGTTCGGCGAGCCCAGGTCGGCGAGACGATTGCCGCGTCCTATCGGGAACTGCCCCAGACGGTTGACGACAACGAACTTGCAATGGCGAGTGCGATCGCGATGACCGAAGCAGAGTCGTGGTAGCGCAGGCGGAGATCTGGCTGTTGGAGACACCGAACCTGAAGCGTCGTCCAGTTCTCGTTGTTTCGCGGGACGAGGTGATTCCGGTGCTCAACAATGTTGTCGTCGCACCGGTGACGAGCACCGTGCGGCACATCCCGACGTGCATCCACGTCGGTCCTGGCGAAGGGCTCGATCGCGAGAGCGTGGCGACGTTCGACAACCTCGCTGCCGTTCCGAAGTCTGTGCTCACCGTGCGGCTCGGTGGTCTCGGTGTCGGTGGAGGGCAGCGAATCTGTGACGCGTTGGCCGCCCTTGCCAACTGCTGATCCGCGAGTCTCGATCCGGTCGAATCCCGTCTCGAAATCAGGCCGTGGCGCTGTCGTGTTTCGTTGGACTTCGTTCGGCGTGGTGGGTCGCAGCAGCCAGCGAGCGGGCTTCGTGGCTCGCGACACCGATCGACTCCAGGAGCCGGGCGACCACGTCGGGGATTGCGTCCCGGTTGGTGTCGTTGAGGGGAGCGTCGAGTGAGATCAGCCGGCGGACTCCGGCCACTCGACCGAGCCCTTCACCCAGAGCGCACGCGATCCGTCTGGCTGATCCTCAAACCGCGACCATGGCGCCTGGCTGATCACAGGCATTCCGTCAGAGAGCCGATGACAACAAAACGGCTATCCCGATTGGTCGACTCCCCATCGGGCGAGCGCCCCGCTGCGGTACAACTCGAAAAAGGCCGGGGCAGATTCGGATCCTTCGACGATCTCGAGCTGGTCGAGGAATTGGTCGAGGGTGATCTCACCGTCGGAGACCGCCATGATCGCGTCGTACGAGGTGGACAGCACAACGTCGGCGGATGAGTCGACGTCGTTGTAGTGAACGGTCAGGCTGGATGGTGACGAGCGAATGGTGAACGACTCGCCGTCGACAACGAGGCGGGCACGGAGCTCGGGCCAAACTGGCGCAGCCCGGAGGGCGGCTTGCAGTGGCAGGTACACCATGCGCAGGTTCCCTGGTCGCTTCGCTTCGGGGGGAGGATCGAACAGCTGCCCCAGGCTGGCGAGCTCGAGGATCAGTCCGGCCGTGTGCTCACCGAGCGAGGTCAAGGCGTAGCCACCGTTCTCGGCGCGTACCACGAGTCCGTCATCGGTCAGATCCCGGAGTCGGCCCGACAGCAGGTTCGATGCTGTCCCCAGCCCGGTCTCGAGCTCGCTGAAGCGGGCCGGGCCGGCGTGCAGGTCGCGCAGGATGAGCAGTGTCCATCGGTCACCGACACGATCGAGTGCCCGTGCGACCGGGCAGACCAAGTCATAACCGCGGCGTGTACTCATGTCTGCGCTTCTCCTGGCCGTGAACCAGGCCCGGCCTTGTCAGGGTCGGACCCACCTGCGAACGCCAATCTACCAGAAGAGCTTGCAACGTTAAAGCTCCTTGTGTATGGTTGCAACTGTAAAGTTTCTATCACTTGGAGATTGACATGAACGAACCGCTCTTTGCCGTCACTGGCGCAGCCGGACAGACCGGACAAGCTGCTGTCACATCGCTGCTCGAACGTGGAGCGCGTGTCCGAGCTCTTGTCAGAGCCGAGGATGACCGCTCCGCGGCTCTGGCCACAGCCGGGGCCGAAATCGCTGTCGTGGACCTGTTCGACCCCCGAGCACTCGAACCCGCTCTTGCCGACGCGAGCGGCGTCTACCTGGCCGTACCCGGGAGTGACTACACGCTCGAGGCGGTGGCTGTCTTCCTGGCCGCCGCCCGCAACCAGGCAGTGCAGTCCGTCGTCTACTTGAGCCAATGGTTGGCCCACAACTCAGCAGAAGCGCCCGGGCCCAATCATCGGTCTCGTGTGACTCGCCAGACGTGGCACGCAGAGCAACTCCTCGATGCGACCGACATGCGCGTGACCCACTTGATTCCTGGCTGGTTCGCCGCCAACACCCTGGTCGGTCTGCCCGCTGTCATGCAGTCCGGTGAGCTTCGGCTCCCGCTCGGCGACGGAATCAACGTCCCGCCCACCAACGCCGACATCGGGCGGGTGGCCGCGGGAGTGCTCGTCGATCCAGCGCCTTACGCCGGGCAACGGCTCCGTCCGACAAGTGCAGTCGAGGTCAAACCAGACGACCTCGCTGGCGCACTGGGGTCCGCCATGGGAAAGCCCATTCCCTACGTGCCCATCGACAACGACGAGTTCGTCGCCACGGTCAAAGCAGCAGGCATGGTCCCCGACAGCGTGGTTGACGACATCGTGTTGTACGCCGACGAGTACCGAGCCGGCACCTTCGGCACCGGCGGTCCCACCGACATCGTCGAAAGTGTCGGCGGCCAGCCCCCCGAAGACCTCGAGGACTTCTACCGAGGACAACTCACCGCGATGGGAATCATCTCCTAACCCCCCCGGGAGAACCGTTCGCCGCGCAGTCGACAATTGACGGCGGTCAGGCTCAGGAAGCGATCCGAGGCGCAAGGATGTGCGTCCACGAACGGTACAGATGGGGCATGTCCCAGTACCGCGGAGCTCGGGGCTATGGGATTGTCTCAGCCGTATCGCTCGACGAGCGCGTTGCCGATCGAGGCCAGGTGGTCTCGCACGCCCGGAGGGCCAGTCACCTCGAGCCATTCGACCAGCCCGGCAAGCTCGCCGGCGAGCGCGTACTCGTTGTGGCCGCGGATCACGACCTCGATGCGGCCGTCGGTCGTGGGACCACCCACCTCGAGTCGACCGCCGAGCACCATCCGGAGTAGGCCGATCCCGTGGGGCGCGCACACTGCCTGGATCTCGAGGGGCGTTCGCTTGCGGTCGACCTCGTCGGCGATCTCGCGCCAACTCTCGGCAAGGTCGAAGTCCTCGGGTCGGTGCACGGGATCGTCGAGCAGGGCAACGGACGACACGCGGTCGATCCGGAAGGTCCGTCGGCCGGCCTCGGTGTTGGAGACGAGGTACCAGGTCGGACCTTTGGCGACGATGCCCAGCGGGTGGACGGTTCTCTCGGTTTCGGCGCCTTTGCGGTCGACGTAGCCGAGCCGTACCTGGACGCCGCGGATCACTGCGTCTTGGAGTTCGTCGAGGAAGCGGGGTGGTCGGTGCTCGACCGGACTCGAACCCCATCGTTGCGGGTCCACGACCAACGACGACGCTGCTGCCTCGGCCTGCACCCGGAAGGGCTCCGGCAGGGCGTGGACGAGCTTGCGTAGAGCAGACTTGACGGCGGGCGTCGCAGCCGAGGCCGGGCCGGCCACTAGGAACAGAGCGCGGGCCTCACTCGATGTCAGCCCGGACAGGTCGGTGCGGGCGCCGCCCACGAGGCGCCAGCCGCCGCCTCGGCCCTGCATGGAGTACACGGGCACCCCGGCCATCGACAGGGCGTCGAGGTCGCGGCGGGCGGTGCGCTCGGAGACCTCCAGCTCTCGGGCGACCTCTGCTGCTGTTACCTGCTCGCGCTGTTGCAGCAAGAGGAGGATGGCCACCAGCCGGTCGGTTCGCACACCGACGACACTTGCACATCAAACCGGTCATGATGTGACCGGTTTCGGTCGGCAAGATGGCGACATGACCTCACCGACAACCTCCACTACCCACGACCTTCTCGACCCTCGGCCACTTCTCGACGGTGCGATCGCGACGGGCGGGTCTGTCATCGCTCGGATCCGGCCTGCTCAGCTCACCGCCCCAACACCATGCGCTGAGATGAACGTGCGCGCCATGCTCGGCCACCTTGTTGCCGTGCTCGACCGCATCGCCGCGCTCGGACAGGGCGAAGATCCCTTCGCCGTCACCGAGTCCCACGCCCCCGACGACGGCTGGTCTGACGCCTGGACGACATCGGCCCGCCGCGCCGCGGACGCGTGGCGCGACGATGCCGTGCTCGAACAGCCCATGGCGCTGCCGTGGATCCAGGGCAACGGTGCCGAGGTCCTGGCGTCGTACTTCTCCGAACTGACGGTCCACACGTGGGACCTCGCCTTCGCGACCGGACGACAACCCGACTGGGACGAGGCCGTCGTCACCGCAGCGCTCGCTGCGCGCGACTTCCTCCCCGCCGAGAACCGCCTCGCGCTCTTCGAGGAGATCTCCACCGCGATGGACCTGGACGAGGTCGCGATCCCGTTCGCCGAGCCAGTCCCCATCCCCGACGACGCCCCTGCCATCGACCGCCTCGTCGCCTGGAACGGCCGAGATCCCAGCCGCTGACCCGGTCCGCGAACTCGTGGCTC